>JBJMKE010000100.1:0-5676 GCA_045806005.1 Gaiellaceae bacterium | reverse complement strand
GGCCTCTGGCAGGGGCGGCCCTACCTCATCTACTCGGTCGCCCGCGACGAGCTGGCCGCCTGGACGATCGAGAACGGCGCGATCGAGCCACTACCGGTGTCCGACACCGCCTAGTAAACGCTGCGGTTTGTCAAGGGCGAGGTGTGCCGACTTCGCACCGAATGGTGCCGGCTGCTACTCGAGCTCGTCTTCGTCCGCGTAATCAGCGGACTCGTCGCGCCGCTGCGGGCGCTCGAGGAACGTGACGGCGATCCGCTCGATGCGGTTGCCCTCCACCTCGAGCACGTCGAAGCGCATCCCGTCGTGGGAGACGTCGTCCCCCGGCTCCGGCGCCCGGCCGAGCTGGCCGAAGACGAATCCGCCGACGGTGTGGAAGTCCTCATCGGGCAAGTCGGTGCCGAAGCGCTCGTTGAAGTCGTCGATCGAGAACATCCCGTCGACCCGGTACTCGTCCTCGCCGATCTGCTCCACCGGCTCCTCGGACACGTCGAACTCGTCCTCGATCTCGCCGACGATCTCCTCGAGCAGGTCCTCGAGCGTCGCGATCCCGACCATCGCGCCGTACTCGTCCACCACGACGGCGAAGTGCTGGTTCGTGTGCCGGAACTCCTGCAGGAGCGACGCGAGGTCCTTCGTCTCCGGGACGACGTAGGCCTGCCGCAGCAGCGACTCCAGGTCGACGCCCGCGATCCCCCGGTCGTGGATGGCACTGAACAGATCGCGGACGTGGAGGACGCCGGCGATGTCGTCGAGCGACTCCCGGTAGACGGGATAGCGCGTGTACGGCGAGTCGAGCACGACCGCGAGCGCCTCCTCGGGCGCCACCTCGATCGAGACGGCGGCCACGTCCGGCTTCGGCACCATCACGTCGGCCACGTCCTTGTCTCCGAAGACGAAGACCTTGTCGATCATGTCCCGCTCGTCCTCCTCGATCTGCCCCTGCCGCTCCGAGCGGGAGACGAGCATGCGCAGCTCGGCCTCCGAGTGGACCTCGCGCTCGGCGCCCGGCGGCTCGAGCCCGAAGCCGTGGAGGATGAGCTCGGTCGACCGCCGCAGCAGCCAGATGACCGGGCCGAAGACGACGAAGAAGGCACGCACCGGCGCGGAGACCCAGAGCGCCGTCCCCTCCGCGTGCCCGAGCGCGGCGCCCTTCGGCACGAGCTCGCCGAAGACGACGTGGAAGAAGCTCAGGATCGCGTAGGCGAGGATGATCGAGAGGGCGGTGGCCATCCACTTGTCGAACTGGTGCGACAGCGTCGCCTCGCCCAGAGCACCGATGCCCAGCGAGGTGAGCGTCACGCCCAGCTGCATCGCGGCGATGAAGCGGCCCGGGTCGGCGGTGATCCGGAGGACGTCGCGCGCGCGGCGATTCCCCTGGTGCTGCAGCTCGATGATGCGCGTGCGCCTGGCCGTGACGAGGCCGTACTCCGCCGCCACGAAGAAGGCGTTGAGCAGGATCAGGATCGCGACCCCGACCAGCTCCAGGAAAAGTGTCACGCCCTCACTCCGAGGGCGTAGGTACTAGGAGGTTTCTCGTCCAACTCTCCGGCCGGAGTATAGGGACGCCTCCGGCCGCCACCGCATACACGAACATGTGTTCGCTATGCTCCGCGGATGCGAGCCCAGTACCGGGAGGAGCCGTGCCGCAGCGCGCTCAACCGCGTGCGCGGCATGCCGTTCGCCTTCTCGCTCAACCCGTACATGGGCTGCGCCCACCGCTGCACGTTCTGTTACGTCCGCGCCTTCGAGGCCCGCGCCGACCGGCCGTGGGACGACCGCTACGGCTCGAGCATCCGCGTCAAGACGAACGTCGCGGAGGTTCTGCGGCGGGAGCTCGCCCGGCCCTCCTGGCGACGCGAGCCCGTCGCGGTCGGCGCGGCCACCGACCCGTACCAGCCGGCGGAGGGCCGCTATCGCCTCACGCGCGCCTGCATCGAGGCCTTCGGGGAGGCCGCGAGCCCGTTCTCGATCATCACGCGCGGCCCGCTGATCGTGCGGGACGTCGACGTCCTGGCCGAGGCCGCCCGGCGCGCCCGCGTCTCGGTCACGTTCTCCGTGCCGACGCTCGACGAGGAGATCTGGCGCCGCACCGAGCCGGGGACGGCGCCCCCGCGCCAGCGGCTGCGGGCCCTCGCGCGGCTCGTCGAGGCGGGCGTCGACGCGGGCGTCGGGATGGCGCCGATCCTGCCGGGGCTAAGCGACCGGCCGGAATTGCTCGCCGATGTCGTGCGGGAAGCGCGCGCGGCAGGAGCGACCGGGATCTGGGCGAACCTCCTCTACCTGCGCCCGGGGACGCGCGAGCATTTCCTGACTGCGCTCGAGCGCGACTGGCCCGAGCTGCTCCCGGAATACGAGCGTCTGTACCGCCTGCGGGCCTATCTCCCCCGCCGCGAGACCGATCCCGTGCGCGAGCGCGTGCGGGCGCTCGCACGCACCCACGGCGTCCGCGACCGGCGCCGGAACCGCCTCGAGCCGGCCGCCGAGGCCGAGCAGTTGCAGCTTCCGGCTATGTGATTTCTGACCGCCGCTCTATGATCACGCTCCTGTGGCCACGTCGGAGATCACCTGCCTGATCGTCGACGACCACGAGGTCGTGCGGGAAGGGCTGCGGCTGTCGCTCAGCCGGGCGCCGCACATCCGCGTGATCGGCGAGGCCGGCGACGGCGAGGCCGCCGTGGCGCTCGCCGAGCGCCGCCGCCCCGACGTCGTGATCATGGACGTCCGCATGCCCGACATGGACGGGCTCGAGGCGACGAAGGCCCTGCTGGAGAAGGTGCCCGACAGCTCGGTGCTCATCTTCACGGCCTACAGCGAGCGCAGCCTGCTCAGCCGCGGCCTCGAGTCGGGCGCGAAGGGCTACGTCCTCAAGGAGGCGCCCCACGAGACGCTCCTGCGCGCGATCGAGAAGGTCGCGAGCGGCGAGGGCTACGTCGACCCGGCGCTCATGCCGGCCTTCCTGACGGGCCGCGACAAGGACGACATGCTCACGACGCGGGAGCGCGAGATCCTCCAGCTCCTCGCCGACGGGATGTCGAACGCCGACGTCGCGACGCAGCTCTTCATCAGCCAGGAGACCGTCAAGAGCCATGTCCGCCACATCCTCGCCAAGCTCGAGGCAGACACGCGCACCCAGGCGGTCGCGATCGCGCTGCGCGAAGCGATCATCGACTGAGCCGCGCGTGGCAGCCGACACCGACCGCGAGCTGGCGGAGCAGGTCCTTGCGGCCGAGCAGGACGAGAGGCGCCGGATCGCGCTCTTCCTCCACGACGGCCCCGTGCAGTCGCTCGCCGGGGTCGCGCTCATGCTCGACGCCTCGCTCGACCTGATCCGGCGCGGCCAGCTCGAGCAGGCCGGCGAGATCCTCGACCGCGCCCTCGGCCGGACCAGGACCACGGTCGGGGAGCTCCGAGATCTCTCGTTCAACCTCGAGCCGATCGCGCTGCGCGACCACGGGTTCACCGCCGCCGTCGACGCCCTCGCTCAGTCGCGCGGCCACGAGCACGGGATCGAGGTCTCGCTCGAGGTGGCACGGATCGACGCGCTCGGCGAGCGGACGCAGGCGGCGCTCTACCAGATCGTCCGCGAGGCGCTCGAGGAAGCGATCCGGCGCGGGCCGCCCTCCCGCTTCGAGGTCACGGCCACCGAGTCCGTCCCGGGCACGCTGCTGCTCGTGATCCGCGACGACGCCCCCACTGAGCGCCGCCGGCGGGCGCTCGAGGTGCTCGGCGAGCGGGCGCGCACGCTCGGGGCCAACTTCACGCTCGAGCACGATGTCGGCGGCACGACTATGAGCCTGGAACTGCGCGGCCAACCGACCGACGACGACTAGGCTTCCACGCGGTGAACGGGGACGGCGCGCAGCAGCATCTTCTCTTCGTCTGGAAGCCTTCCGGCTACGAGCTCGTCGAGCAGGACGGCGACCCGCCGGCCGTCGGTAGCCAGGTCGAGGTCGACGGCAAGCAGCTGCTCGTGACGAAGCTTGCGCCGTCGCCGCTGCCCGGCGACCGCCGGGTCTGCGCCTACCTGGGCGGCTAGCCCACGGCGGCGATCGACTCCGCCGCCGCCAGCCCGAGCACGAGCGCCTGCGCGAGGCCGCTCGCGTAGCCGCCGGTCGCGACGCCGCCGGCGTCCACTCCCGCGGCCCAGAGGCCGTCGATTGCGCCGACGCGCGCCTGCTCGTCCACCTGCACGCCGCCGATCGTGTGCGTCACCGCCGCGGCGACGTGGACGGCGAGCGTCCCGTCCTCCCGCTCGACGACCGTTCCGCCGGCCGCCCGCGCCCTCTCGATGCGCTCGTTGCTCGCGGTGACGACGTACCAGGCCCGAGAGCCGAGGAGCTGCGCGAGGTCGTTCTCGTGCCACGCCACCCCCGGCGGCGTGATCTCGCGCCAGTCGTCCGTGAAGACGCGCGCCTCGCGGCCGTAGAGCTGGGAGAGCGGCACGAAATCCTCCTCCCGGATCCGGGCCGGCGGAGCCGGCATGACGCGGCCGTAGAACTCCTCCATCCCGGCCGTGGTCGCCGCGCCGCGGGCGAGCGCGAAGGCGAGGCCGCCGCCGTCGCTCCAGGGATTCGCCCGTAGGAGCAGCCCGCGCTCCCGCGCGAGCCGGACGGGGAAGCCGCCGGTGGCGAGCAGGAGCGGCGCCTTGGCACCCCCCGCGAGCGGCGTCTCGAGCTCCACGTCGCCGGCCGCGGCGGCGAGCAGCCGCGCCAGCGCGCGCGGGTCGTAGCGACGGCCCGTCGTGAGCGGGTTCTCGGTGTCGCGCCAGACCGGCTCGGCCCCGAGCGACTCGAGCCAGCGGAGCGCGTCGTCGAGCCGCTCCCAGATCAGCCGCTGCAGCCGCTCGTCGCCGCCCGGGCACTCGGCGCGGAAGCGCTCCCACTCCAGGTGCCGCCAGACGACGCAGGACGAGAGGAGCATCGAGCCGCCGACCCTGGTTCCCTTCTCCAGGACCCGCGGCTCGTGCCCGAGCTCGCGGAGCCGCGCGGCGGCGACGAGGCCCGCCATCCCGGCGCCCGCGACGGTGACCCTCACGGTTGGGCGCTCCTACGTGAGCGAGAACGTCGGCTTGTGCTCGACGTACTCGATCCGCACGCGCTCCGGTCCCCAGACGAAGACCGCGAGCGTGTTCGGCGCGTCGACGAAGTCGTCGACCTCGACGCCGAGGTCGCGCGCCGCCGCGAGGTGCTCCTCCGCCGAGTCGACGAGCACGGCGAGGTGGTTGAGGAGCGGCTGCTGCGGCGCCCCGGGCTCGCCGGGCTGGAACTCGATGAAGGCACCGCCGACCTCGACCCGCGGGCAGCCCGACCGACCGGGCGCGGCGGCGCGGAAGCCGAGGGAGCCATACTCCGAGGCCGTCGCCTGCGGGTCGGCCGACCGCAGCGCGACGTGGTCGAGGTCGTAGTCGAGATCCGTGTCGGCCTCGACGAGGCCGAACGCGACGCCCTCGCCGAGGTCGAAGTACGCCTCGCCCTCCCGGCGGCGCTCGACGTCGAGGCCGTCGGGCAGCCGGGCCAGCGCCCGCTCCAGGTCTCCCACCCGCAGCGCGACGTGCTCGAGCGCTCCGCGCTCGCGCGGCGCCTCCGCGGCGAACAGCGTCAGCTTGCCCCGCCGCGCGTCGGCACCGACGAGCGTGAAGGCGTCCGTGCGGTCGACCACGTGCATGCCGAGGTGCCG
>JBJMKE010000099.1:0-16110 GCA_045806005.1 Gaiellaceae bacterium | reverse complement strand
TCGAGCACGTCGACGGTGAGGAAGAGCATGTCGTCGAAGTCGACGGCGTTCGAGGCGAAGAGGCGCTTCTGGTAGAGGTCGTAGACCTCGGCGACGGTCTGGTCGTAGAAGCTCGCGACGCGCTCGGTGTACTCGTCCGGGCCGACAAGCGTGTTCTTGGCGTTCGAGATCTGGGAGTGGATGCCGCGCGGGGTGAAACGCTTCGGGTCGCGCTCGAGCTCCTCGAGACAGCGCTTGACGAGGCGGATCTGGTCGGCCTGGTCGTAGATCGTGAAGGTCGAGCGGTAGCCGAGGCGCGGTGCCTCGCGGCGCAGAATGCGGCCGCAGGCGGAGTGGAAGGTCATCACCCAGGCGGCGCGGGCGGGCGGGCCGACGAGGTCGCCGACGCGGTCGCGCATCTCCCCCGCCGCCTTGTTCGTGAAGGTGATCGCGAGGATCTCCGGCGGCTTGACGCCGACCGCGCCGAGCAGGTGCGCGATGCGGCGCGTGAGGACGCGCGTCTTGCCGGAGCCTGCGCCGGCGATCACGAGCACGGGGCCTTCCGTGTGGAGGACGGCCTCGCGCTGCGCCGGATTCAGGTCGGCGAGGTAGGTCTCGGGCGTCGTCGCGGCCACCGCTCGATCGTAGCGGCGCCCTCCGCCGGCGCTCTACACGTGGCCGAGGGGGCGACCGAAGCCGCCCCCTCGCGTGCCGGCGACCTAGCGAATCGCGGCGGTCGTCGAGTTGAGCGTCGCCCGGGCGTTGACCGGCGTGCCGTTCACCCTCGTGATCTGAGCGGTGACGCTGGCCGAGCCGTTGCTGGTCACACCGACCCAGGCATATGCCTCGTAGCCGGCAAAGTCCGACTTGATGTCGGACACCGTGAGCGTCTGCCCCGCGTGAGGGCCGCTCGCCATGTAGTACGTCCCGTCCCGGTTGTCGAACCCGTAGGAGAAGTCGGGATGGTCGGTCGAGAACGGGTGCAGGCCCGGCGAGAACGCTTCGCTGCCGTCCGTGATCCAGATGTTGTCCTGCAGCTGGCCGGTGCCGTCCGTCGTGATCCCGGCGAAGGCGGACACCGGGCCGACATCGACCACGACGCCGGCATCCTCATAGCCCCCACCGGCGTTCGGGAGGGCGAGCGGCAGATTCGAGAGCGCCCAGCTCGATCCGCCGTCGACCTCGTAGTTCGCCACCGAGCCCTGCGGACCGGCAGGGCCCTGCGGGCCGGTGGCGCCGGTCGTCCCCTGCGGTCCGGTCGCGCCCGTCGGACCCTGTGGTCCGGCCGGGCCGGAGTCGCCCTTCGGGCCCTTCGGGCCAGCTGGTCCTGCGCTGCCTTGCGAGGGAGGCACGAAGGCGCCAACGACGCTCGGGGAGATGTCCTGGGCCGTCAGCGAGTGGTTCTTGATGTTCGCGCCCGTCAACGAGCCGGGCTTCACCTGTGACGAGGACGTGATGACGTACTTCTTTCCGGCCCATGCTCCACCGGCGAGCGCGAGCGCGAGTGCAATCGCGCCCAGCGCGAGGACTGTCTGCTTCATTCGGTTCTTACCCCCAACCCCAGGCCGTACTGTGAAAGGGCACGGGGGTGGAGCTGGCCTGGAAGTCGACTCCGCCCCGCGTCAGACCCCCGTTAGTTCGCAGTACGACTTACAGGAGCGGGCCAACTATAGCCGCTCTTTCGCAGCGCGGATCTCGACCTTGCCGGCACGAACGCGCGCCTCGTAGCGCGGCTGCGGATAGACCGCCGGCCCGCCGCGGACCTCGCCGGTACAGAGGTCGAAGCGCGAGCCGTGCCAGGGGCAGGTGACGGTGTCGCCGTCGCGCTTCCCCTCGGCGAGCGGCCCGCCGAGGTGCGAGCACGTCGCTGCGATCGCGCACACCTCTTCTGTCTCCTCCGACCGCGAGACGACGACCGACTCGCCCTCGAGCTCGACTCCGACCAGCTTGCCGCCGTTCAGCTCCGACTCCTCGCAGACGGGCGCGTAGCGGTCGCGTGGGCTCTCGAACGCGGTCCGGTTGACGCGCACGCCGAGCCCGAACGAGAGATGGCCGCCGAGGTGGGCGGAGAAGAGCGAGCCCGCGTACGCGACGCCGGACAGCATCCGGCCGAGGCCGCGGTGGCCGTCACGCCGCGCGACGAACGAGGCGACGTTGAGCGCCAGCGCCATCGAGTTGAGGAGCGCATGGACCGTCCCGAGCCGGCGCGAGTCGTCCTTGAGGTGGCTCCAGTCGTTGAGGCCGGTGAGAGCTGCCGGGACGGCGCCGAGGATCCCGACGGCGAGCGCGTCGTCGGCCGACTCGGAGCCGACGAGGTCGAGCGCGAACGCGGCCGACCACGCGCCCAGCGGCACGTCCGTCAAGGCCGGATGCAGCGGATTGCCGAGCCAGACGCCGTCGAGGACGTCCCGCACCGGCTGCGGGACCGCGTTCACGGCGTCCTGCACCGGATCGGCGACCTCGTCGAGCGGCTCGGCGAGCTCGGCGAGTTGCTTCGCGAGGCGGAGATTCGTCATGAGGGGTCCCGTCCCCGCGGCACCCGCGCCGGAAACGCCGTCCTGCGGATGCGCGACGATCCCGCTGTGGAACCCGGAACCGCGCGGTTCGAGGCGTTCAGCGACGGCGTGTTCGCGATCGCCGCCACCCTGCTCGTGCTCGAGTTCACGGTCGAGCCCGGCCGCAACACCCCGCCGCTCGGCCACCAGCTCCTCCACCTCTGGCCGTCGTACCTCGCCTACGTGACGAGCTTCCTCACGATCGGGATCATCTGGATGAACCACCACCACACGGTCTCGCTGCTCGCGCGCACGGACCGGACGATGCAGTTCCTCAACGTCCTGCTCCTGATGGTCATCGCGTTCCTGCCGTTCCCGACGAAGCTCGTCGCCCAGTACCTCAGGGACGACGGCGAGCGGGCCGCAGCGCTCGTCTACTCGGCGACGTTCGTCCTGATGGCCGTGCTGCACCAGATCTGGTGGCAGTACGCGCGCCGCGACCGGCGTCTGATCGCCGACGAGACGCCCGACTCGGCGTTGCGCGCCGTCGACCGCGCCTACCTGCCCGGCGTGCCGATGTACGGGACGGTCCTGGTCGTCGCGTTCTTCAGCCCGCTCGCAGCCGTCTTCCTGACCTTCGCGATCGCGGCGTTCTATCTACCCTCCGCCGCGCTCTTCGATCGCTGACTCGAGCCAGGCGGACGCGGCCGCCAGCGCCGCGACGTCGCTGGACTTGAGCACGACCTCGACCGTGAACCCACCCGCGGCGAAGCTCGGATACGAGCCGACGAGAACGCCGGGCCAGCGCTCGGCCGCCTGTGCGAGGTCCGCGGCGATGACGCTCTCGTACGTGCGGTAGACGCGGCGCCAGCTCTCGATGGCGCTGCCGCGTCGGAACTCCTCCTCGATCGAGGCGAACATCGCCTCCATCTCCGACGGGAGGCCGGGGAGGACGTAGACGTTCTCGAGCGCGAAGCCGGGGGCGCCGCCGAGCGGGTTCGCGAGCGGCCGGCTGCCGCGAGGCAGGAGCGCCCAGCGCGCGGCGTAGCCGGGATTGCGCGTGAAGCGGGCGCGGAGGTCGGCGGAGACTTCCGGCACCTCCTCCTGCGGGACGCCGAACGCGGCGGCGATCGCCTCGCGCGTGAGGTCGTCGGGAGTGCCGCCGAGGCCGCCGGTGACGAGGAGGAAGTCGACGCGCGGCGCCTCGGCTCGGACGAAGGCCGCGACCGCGTCGATCTCGTCCGGCAGGGCCGCGGCGAGGCGCACCTCGACGCCGAGCGGCGCGAGCCGCCGCGCGAGCCAGGACGCGTTCGTGTTGGGCACGTCGCCCGAGACGAGCTCGTTCCCGATCGTGAGGATCGAGGCGGTCCCGGTCACAGGTCGATCGTACGCGCGGGTGCGAAGGCCTCCAGGAAGCGGCGGTCGTGCGTGACGAGGACGACGGTGCCGTCGTAGGCGGCGAGCGCGCGCTCGAGCTCCTCGATCGCCTCGACGTCGAGGTGGTTGGTCGGCTCGTCGAGCACGAGGCAGTTGACGCCGCGCGCCGTGAGCAGCGCGAGACCGGCGCGGGTGCGCTCGCCGGGCGAGAGCGACTGCGCCGAGCGCAGGACGTCTCCGGCGCCGAGGCCGAACTTCGCGAGCAGCGTGCGGGACGTCTCGCCGTCGAAGTCGCGGAAGACCTGGAGCAGCGTCTGCGGGCCGGACAGCGCGGCGCGGTCCTGCTCGAGCTCGCCGAGCACGACGCCCGGCCCGAGCAGGCGCATGCCGGAGACGAGCGGGAGCCGGCCGAGTAGCGCGTCGAGCAGCGTCGTCTTGCCGCTCCCGTTCGGGCCGGCGATCGCGAGGCGGTCGCCCCAGCCCACCTCGAGGTCGAGCGGGCCGAGCCTGAACTTGCCGCGCTCGATCACGGCGTGCTCGAGCCGGACGACGACGTCGCCGCTGTGCGAGATCGGAGAGAGCTCGAGCCGCAACTCCCACGGCTCGTACGGCTTTTCGACCGTCTCGACGCGCGCCAGCCTCGCGCCGTACGTCCGCTTCACGTCCTTCGACTTCTTCTTCTTGCGCCCCTGGCCGTAGCCGCGGCGCTCCCACTCCGCCATGCGGCGCTGCTGCTCCTCGATGCGGCGGCGCTCCGCGACCGACGCCTCCCAGCGCCGGTAGTGGCGGCCGCGCCGGCGCTCACGCTCGGCCTCGTAGTCGCTCCAGCCGCCCCTGTACTCCTTCGCGTCGCGCGTCCACTCGTCGAGCTCGACGATGCGAGTGACGGTTCGGTCGAGGAAGGCGCGGTCGTGGGAGACGACGACGACGGAGCCGGGATGCGAGGCGAGCGAGCGCTCGAGCCAGGCCAGGCCCGCGAAGTCGAGGTCGTTCGTCGGCTCGTCGAGGAGGAGCGCGTCGAAGCCGCCGCGGAGGACGGCGGCCAGCGCGACGCGCGTCTCCTCGCCGCCGGAGCGGGCTCCGTCTCCGTGGCGCTCCTGCGCGAGGTAGCCGACCGCGAGCGACGGCGGGGTGCGACGGATCCTGCCGGCGTCGGGCTCCTCGAGGCCTGCGAGCAGGCGCAGCAGCGTCGATTTCCCCGCGCCGTTCGGCCCGACCAGGCCGATCCGCGCGCGTGGGGGCACGACGAGGTCGACGTCCGCGAGGACGACCTCGGCTCCGTACGACTTCGAGACTCCGGCCGCGACGAGCGAGCCGGTCTGGCGGGACATGCGCAACGACCTCCAACGACGAGCGCAAGTAACAGACTGTTACTTGCAAGGACAGTGGCCGGAATGGACGTGTCAGTCGCGCATAAATCGGCGCAGCGAGCACCGTTCGCCACTCTAGCGAGAGCGCAAGTAACAGACTGTTACAAGGAAAGACAGCTCCGCACGAGACAGGGCTAGCGGCTCCGCACCGGGAAGACGAAGACGCCGGCCTCGTCCTCGACCACGCGCACGTTTGCGCCGTAGTGCGCGGCGACGTTCGGCGCCGAGAGCACCTCCGCGGCGGTCCCCTCGGCGACGACCGAGCCGCCGTCGAGCAGCACGAGCCGCTCGGCGTACTGGCCCGCGAGCGTGAGGTCGTGCATCGTCGTGACGACGGTCAGGCCGTCGCGGCGCAGCGTGTCCACGAGCTCGAGCACGAGCTGCTGGCGGCCGAGGTCGAGCGCCGTCGTCGGCTCGTCGAGCAGCAGCACCGGCGCCTCCTGCGCGAGGGCGCGGGCGAGCACGGCCCGCTGCAGCTCGCCGCCGCTGAGCGAACCGAGCGGCCGCTCCGCGAACTGCTCCAGCTCGAGGCGCCGCAGCGCCTGCGCCGCGGCCTCGCGATCGTGGCGGCCCTCGCCGCCGAGGTACGAGATGTGCGGCGTGCGGCCGAGGAGGACGTACTCCGCGACCGTCAACGCCGGCGGCGTCTCGGGCTTCTGCGGCACGAAGGCGACGAGGCGTGCCACCGCGCGGCGCCCTAGGCGGCGCGCGTCGCGGCCGTCCAGCAGCACCTCGCCGTCGTAGGGGACGAGCCCCGCGAGCGCGCGCAGCGCCGACGTCTTCCCCGCTCCGTTCGGGCCGATGAGCGCCGTCCAGCCTCCCGCCTCCGCGCGCAGCGAGAGCTCGCGCACGGCGGCGACCGGCCCGAACCTGACCCAGAGGTCGCGCGTCTCGATCAACGCCCAGCCCTCGAGGTGCGCAAGACCACGGCAAAGAACGGCGCGCCGAAGAAGGCGGTGACGACGCCGATCGGCAGCTCCGCGGGCGAAAGCAACGTGCGCGCGAGCACGTCCGCGAGCACGAGGAAGCCGGCGCCGGCGAGAAGCGACAGCGGCACGACGGCGCGGTAGCTCGTCGAGATGAGGAGGCGGATCGTGTGCGGGACGATGATCCCGACGAAGGCAATCAGCCCGCTCACCGCGACGGCGGCGGCGGTGCCGAGAGTCGCCGCGACCACGATCGTCAGGCGCGCGCGGCCGACGTCGACGCCGAGGCTTGCGGCCTCGTCGTCCCCGAGGCTGAGCACGTCGAGTACACGCCGGTGCAGGACGAGCAGAAGCGAGCTGACCGCGACGTACGGCGCGCAGATGGCGACGTCCCTCCAGGTCGCGGTCGAGAAGCCGCCGAGCAGCCACGAGTAGACGTTCTGCAGCACGTCGGTGTGGCGCTGCTGCACGAAGGTCTGCAGCGCGGCGGTGAAGGTGGCGACGGTGACGCCGGCAAGGACGAGAGCGCCGCTCGTGTGCACGGCGCCCGCCGAGCGGCCGAGCACGTAGGTGGCGACGACCGCCGCGATCGCGCCGCCGAAAGCGGCGAGCGGCACCGTCCAGTGCGTTCCCGCCGCGGAGGCCGAGGCGTAGACGATCGCGAGAGTCGCCCCGAGGCCCGCGCCCCCGGCGACGCCGAGGAGGTACGGGTCCGCGAGCGGGTTCCGGAACACGCCCTGATAGGAGGCGCCCGCGACTGCGAGCATCCCACCGACGAGCGCGGCGAGCGCGACCCGCGGCGCGCGCAGCTGCCACAGCACCGCCCGGTCGACGGCATCGAGCGGCTGGTGAACGTGGAGGAACGGGATGTACGAGAGGGCCGAGCGGAGGATCTCGCCCGCAGCGATGTGCACCGGCCCGACGGCAAGGCCGACGGCGAGCGACGCGACGAGAAACGCGCCGGTGACGAGGCCGGCGCGGAGGCTGACGCCGCGGGCCTCGACCCGCGGCGCAGCCTCCACCCGTCCGGCCGTTGCGGCCATCAGCCCCTGCGGGCGATCCTGGCGACGGCCTGCGCGAACTGGACGATCCGCGGCCCCCAGCGCGAGGCGATGTCGTCGTCGACGCCGACGACGCGCCGATGCTGCACCGCGGCGAGCGTGCTCCAGCCCGGCCTGGCGCCGACCGTCGCCGCCGTCTGCCGGCAGCACTTCGTGTCGGCGAGGACGACGATCTGCGGGTTCTGCGAGATGATGTACTCGGCCGAGAGCTGCGGGTAGTCGCTGCCGGTCGTGTCCGCCGCATCGGCGATGTCCCTGAAGCCGAAGAGCCTATAGATGCTGCCGATGAACGTCTTCGACGTGGCCGAGTAGTAGGTCGGGTCGAGCTCGTGGTAGACGCGCAGGTGCCGGCGCGACTTCGGGACGCTGCGGATGATCGCCGCGAGTTGCTTCTGCATCGAGTGCACGACGGCCTTCGCGCCGCGCGTGTGGCCGGTGAGACGGCCGAGCTGGAGGATCTCCCCGTAGGCGTGCGGGAGGTCGTTCGCGGCGGGCTCCATGACGGTCTTGATCCCGAGCTTCCGGAGTTGCGACGCGAAGTTGCCGGGGTTGTACGAGATGAGGACGAGATCCGGGTGGTAGTCGGCGATCGCCTCCGAGTTGGGCGTGTAGCCGGAGAGGCTCGTCCGTGGGGCGCGCCGCGGGTAGTTCGAGTCCTGGTCGACCGCGACGACCCGCTTGCCGGCGCCGATCGCGAACAGGTCCTCGGTGATCGTCGGCGACAGCGAGATGATCCGGTGCGGGTAACGGTGGGTGGTGAGCCCGCCCTGGTGGGCGGCCGCCGACAGGGAGACGACGGCGAGCGCGGCCGCGACGGCCGCAAGGATGGCGAGAGCACTGCGAAGCACGAATCCTCCTTCCGCGAGGGGTTCGGGATGTGCGGCGGGCGGCAGGTCTTCTGACTCGGGGCTCCCTCCCCCGCCGCCTTCCCGGGCCGTCCGGCCCAGTGGCGTCGTGGCGGGAGAGCGTCTCCCCTTACAGCGGCGGGACCGTCCCGGACTTGCACCGGAGTTCCCTCACCGCTCGCCGGTTGTGGTGGGAATCTAGCATCGCCTCTCGTGGCCGGCCGTCTCGCGCTCGCGCTCGACCTCGACGGCGTGCTCGCCGATACGCGGCCGCTCTGGGACGCGTGGCTGGAGGACGCGGCCAGGCGGACGCGGGTCGAGCTCGACGTCCCCGAGGACCGCGAGGCGGCGGCGGCCGTGCTGGACGAGGCGCTCGGGGACTGGCGACCGTTGCTGGTGCGCTTCGCGGCCGACCGGGCGCCGCTCTTCGTCCGGCCGCGTCCCGACACGAACGCGGCGCTGCGGCGGCTGGCCGGGAGCGGTGCGCGGATCGGGGTCTTCTCCGATGCGCCTCGGGAGCTGGCCGAGATCGCGCTCGCGCACGCGGGGGCCACGCGCCAGGTGGAGGTCGTCGGGACGCTGCCCGAGGTGCGCGCGGCGCTCGGCGGCGAAGTGGTCGTCGTGCACTCGCGCGAGGAGTTGGCGGGTTTACCATGAGCAGGTGGAGCAGAACCTCTCCGACCGGCGCTTCGACCTGATCCTCGAGCGGCTCGACCGCATCGCCGACGAGCTCGCGAAGACGAACAAGCGTCTCGACAACGACGAGAACTTCCTCCGGATCACCCGCGAGCTCGCGACGCTGAACGAGTCTCTGCAGGCGCTCGCCTACGCCGCCCTCGGCCAGCAAGCCCCCGCGGTCCGCCGCCGCCGCTCGGCCTGACCTCCTGTCCCTACAGGACCTGTCCCGGTGTCAGACACCAAGGACGGCGACAGACGCCGCGTGCCAGCTCAGGCCTCGACGAACCGGAGCAGCCCGCGGATTTGCGCCATCGGATTGGAGCCAAACTCCGCGAGGATCTCTGACGCATCGACGAACTGGAAGAGGTCCGAGGTGCCGATGGTCGTTCCGTAACTGCTCCAGCGCCAATCTCCCGGCGTATCCACGAGACCCGCGCCAACCGGATTCCTCGCGACATAGCGAAACGCCTGGAGGAGCGCTTCGGGCGTGTCCTTGCGCCTCGACCAATAGCGACTGCGCACGAGATAACCCGTGCGGAGATGCCGCTCGTTGAAGCGCCTGGTGTAGCCGCTGACGCGCCTCTGCATGCCGGCTGCGAGCGAGCCGTCCGGCAGATCCAGCAGCGCGTGCCAGTGTGTCGAGAGCAGGCAGACGGCGATGGGTCTCCATGAATAGCGCTCGACCGTCGCCAGGAAAAGCTCCAACCACGATTCGCGGTCTCGGTCGTCGAGGAAGTACGCCTCCCCTCCCGTCGCGCTCACTCCGATGTGCTGAGTTCCCGGGGCCAAATCCCGCGGCGCTCGTGCCATGCCTCCAGCTTCGATCAACACAGCGGGCACCGCAAGTTGGCGTAACGAGACAGGTGGCTGCAACTGACACGTCTTGGTGTCTGACACCGGGACGTGTCCGTTCGGGCCAGGACGGGAACGGGAGTCGGCGGGCTAGCGGAGGCGGTAGAGGGTGCCGTCGAGCGACGTGGCGTACAGCTCCCCTTTGCCGTCCACGCCGAAGCCGGAGAGGGAGGGCACCTTGCCCGAGACCGCAGCGGCCGAGGCGCGGCCATGCGAGCCGACCCTGAAGCTCCAGATCGTGCCGGCGCAGTAGTCGCCGTAGAAGTAGCGGCCTCGCGCAGCCGGCACGGCCGAGCCGCGATAGACGTACCCTCCCGTCACCGAGCAGCCGTGGTCGTGCGAGTAGACAAGCACCGGCCGGACCTTCTGGCCGAGCCTCGTGTACCCATGGCCCCGCGAGTACACCGAGAGGCCCTCGTAGCGACTCCAGCCGTAATTCGCGAGCTTGTCGAGGTTGCGCGCCGGCCGGAAGTCCACCTCCTCCCAACGATCCTGCCCGACGTCGCCGATCCAGAGGTTGTCGTTCGCGGAGTCGAACGAGAAGCGCCACGGGTTGCGCAGGCCGAGCCCGACGACCTTCCAGGAGCGGCCGGGCGCCCTCGTCCTCGAGCGCAGCAGCTTGCCGAGCTGGGTATGCATGTTCTGCGAAGTCCCCTGTGGATCGCCCTCGGAGCCGCCGTCGCCGAGCCCGAAGTAGAGGAAGCCGCGCTTGTCGAACTGGAGCTGGCCGCCGTTGTGGTTGGAGAACGGCTGGTGGACGGCGAGCACGATGCGGCCGCTCGAGCGCACGCCGCGGCCACCCGACGCGCGGTAGCGCGCAACCCGCGAGTTCCCGTGGCGGTCGGTGTACGAGACGTAGAAGAGGTGGTTCGACGCGTAGTGGGGGCTGAAGGCCAGCGAGAGCAGGCCCTGCTCGCCCCCGCTCGTGATGATGTTGCGCAGGTCGAGGAACGTGCCGGAGACCCTGCCGTTCTGGACGATGCGGATCGTCCCCGGCTGCTCGACGACATAGAGCGTGTCCGGGTCGCGGGGAGCGGCCGTCACGGAGACGGGCGAGTCGAGCCCGCTCACGTACGGGGCGAACGAGTACGACGTCGCCACCTGCGGCGACCTGTAGGACACCGTACGCATGTGGCGTCCGAAGACCAAGACGGTCACCGCGGCGATCGCGACGCAGCCGCCCGCGAGGGCGATCGTCAGCGCTTGAGCAGAACGCGACGTAGCTCGTCCTCCTTGCCCGGCTCCAGGATCGCGAGCACCTGGTCGCCGGCCTCGAGCACCGTGGAGCCGATCGCGATCTCCGCCTGGCCGCCGCGCATGACGGAGATGAGACGCGAGCCCTCGGGCAGCGAGAGCGCCTCGATGCTCCTCCCCGCGGACGGCGAGTCGCCGTCGATCTGCACCTCGACGATCTCGAGGTTCTCGCCGCGCAGTTCGAGCAGGTGGATGAGGTCGTGCTCCGGCACCTCGTGCTCGACCAGCGCCATCACGCTCGAGGTCGCGCAGATGGTGGGCGAGATGCCGAGCAGGTCGAAATGCGGCTGGTTGCGCGGGTCGTTCACGCGGGCGATCACCTTCGGCACGCCGTACTTCTCGCGCGCGATCTGGCCGATGATCATGTTGTCCTCGTCGTCGCCCGTGAGGGCGAGCACGACGTCGGGCGGGCGCGCGATCCCCGCGCGCTCGAGGACGTAGAGCTCGGTCGCGTCGCCGCGCTGCACCTGGTGCTCGAACTCGTCCTCGAGCGTCTCGAAGCGGTCGCGCTTCTGCTCGATCAGCGTCACCTCGTTCCCGAGCCGGAGCAGCGAGCGAGTAACGTTCGCTCCGATCTTGCCGCCGCCGGCGACGATGACGTACATCAGCCCACGACCTCTTCCGGCTCGGTGCGCTGCGCGGGAATCGCGCAGGTCCGCGCCGAGTTCATCAACGAATCGATGGCAACGCTCGTGGGGTTCACAGTGTCGAGGCCCCGCTCCTTGTAGAACTTCGCCCGGGCGGGATCGAGTACGCGCACGACGACGCAGCGGACGTCGAAGCGCTTCTGGGCGACCTGGCCGATGATGATGTTCGTGTTGTCACCGTCGGTGGCGACGACGACCGCGTCGGCTTCCTCGATGCCGGCCCTGCGCAGGAGATCGGCGTCCATGCCGTGCCCGACGATGAACGTGCCGGGCCAGTTCTCGCCGAGTCGTGTGAGCGCGTCCTCGTTCTCGTCGACGACGGTCACGTCCCACCCTTCCTGATGGAGCTGGAGCGCGACAGCCGAGCCGACTCGCCCGCAGCCGACGACCAGAGCCTTGAGACCTAGCCCCTCCATGACGTGCGGAGCGTAGCTCGCTAGACCTCTTCGAGGACACCCTGCGGGAACGCGACGACCAGCACCTCCGCGGGCGCCTTGCGCAGGACGTAGTCCACCGTCGGCGAGAAGAAGCGCGACTGGCGGCGCCATTTCGGCGCCGAGCCGAGCACGATCAAGTCGGCGCCGGTCTCCTCCGCCGCCTGGACGATCGCCTCGCCGATCGCGCGGGCGCGGATCGAGCGCCCCTCGACCACGACGCCGAGCTCCGAGCCGAGCACCGCCGCCTCGGCGAGAGACGCGGCCGCGCGCTCCTCCTCGTCGATGAGCTCGGCGTCGAGCGGCTGGTCGAGCGGGACGCGGATCACGTGCACCGCGACCACCGCGGCTCCCCGCTCCTGCGCGAGCTTCACAGCGGTCGCGACCATCTCCTCCCCGATCTCGCCCAGCTTCATCGGGACGAGGATCTTAGAGAACTCCGCCTGCGGGAGCTCCTCTGCGTCAGCCGGCTCGACGTGCTCGAGCAGGCCCGTTCCCCGGCGACGACGCACCATGAGATAGACGACGCCGCCGAGCGCGAGCCAGATCGGGCCGCCCCAGCGGGCGCCGATGTGGGTCACCATCGCCACGACGAAGATCGCCGTCGTCGCCAGGGCCCCTACCACCGTCGGCAGCGGCACGTCGGCGCCTCGAATATGGATCGAGAGCGGCACCCGGAACGGACGCTCGAGCGCCGGCTTCGTGAGGCGGAGCCTGATGACAGCGAGCTGCGCGGCGGTGAACGCGAGGAGGACGCCGAAGCTGAACAGGCTCGCCAGGAACCCGACGGGGTTCGTCGTGAACTCCGTCGAGAGCAGCAGCGTCATCGAGATCAGGGCAGCCGCGACGACCGCCTCCGGCGAGTGCAAACTGCGCCGGCTGAGCCGCCCGAAGCCACGCGGCAGCTGGCCGTGCTCCCCGAGCGAGTGGGCGAGGCGCCCGAAGCCGGAGTTCGACGTCGCGGCGGCCGCGAGCAGGACGAGCGCGCCCGTCAGTCCGACGTAGACCCGGAGCGCACGCTCGACCCAGAAGGCGACGTGTGGCCCGAGCGCGTAGACGATCCCCATGATCGGCGCGCGCTGCCAGGTCGTCCCGAGCTCCGTCGTCCCGTGGGCGGCGGGGTAGGCGGAGAGCCCGACGAGCGCGATCAGCACCGTCACGATCACGACGGCGCCGATCCCGGAGAAGAGGCTCCGCGGTAGGTCGCGGCCCGGCTGCCGCGTCTCCTCCGCGAAGTTCGCGACCGTCTCGAGCCCCGTGTAGGCGAGGAACGCGAGCGGCAGCGCGAATGCAAGCTGGTGCCACGTCGGCTGGGTGCCGAGCGAGATGCTGTTGCTCAGCGCACTCGGCGAGAACAGGAAGGCGAAGCCGAGGAGCACGAGCAGGAGCTGGGTCACGAGGTCGAGGAGCGGCACCGCGAGGCTGTACGAGTAGAGACGCGTCTTCACGAGCAGGCGCACGACGGCGATCGCGACGATGACGACGCAGCCGACGATCACGTCGCCGGGGCGCTGGGCGATCGAGTGCATGCCGATCGCGAGCCCGAGGTAGTGCGGGAAGAAGAGCGCCGACAGCGCGATCACGATCAGGTAGTCGAGGAAGAGCGCCCAGCCGGTGAGGAAGCCGGCGAAGTCGTTGAACGCGACCCGGACAAAGGTCGCGGCGCCGCCCGACTCGCCGATCATGGTCGTCCCTTCCGCGTAGGACAGGGTCACGACGAGGAAGAGCACGCCGACGACGGCGAGCACCGCAGGCGTGAGGCCGAGCGCGTGCAGGGCGACGATCCCGAGCGCGAAGTAGAGCGAGGAGGCGACTTCGCCGTACGCGACGGAGGCAAGAGCCGGCGCGTCGAGCGCCCGTTGCAGCCGCGGCAGCTTGCGGGCCATTGAGCCGCGAGCCTAGCGCCGTCGCAGGAGGTAGAGACGTCCGACCCCCAGCCCCACGAAGAGGACGCCCAGCAGGTAGCCCGCCGATCCTCCACCCGCCACGGCCGTCTCCACGAGCAGCGCGACCCCGAGCACTACTGCGATCACCCCGAAAACGAGGACCGAGCGCTTGTAGAACGCGCTCACGCCGCGCGCTCCCGCGGGGTCGAGACCATCACGCGGCACGGCGCGTGGCGGAGGACGAAGTCGACCGCGTCGCCGAAGATCTGGCGCCGGCCCCGCTGCAGCCGCACGCGGCGCGGGCCGGCCATGACGATGATCTCGGAGTTGCGGCGGATCGCCTCGTCGACGATCGCACGGCCGATGTTCCGGGTGCGCGCGATCCGGCCGACGACGCGGACGCCGTACGAGTCGCCGATCGCGCGGGCCTCGTCGAGCTGCTCGTTCGCCTCCAGCACCTCGCGCGGCAGCTCCGCGTCGAGCGGCAGCTCGAGAGGCACCTCGATCGCCGTGAAGGCCACGATCGACGCCCGCCGCTCGGCGGCGAGCCGGCAGGCGAAGTCCATCGCCTCGTCCGACGGGTAGCCGGCCGCGATAGGCACGAGGATGCTGCGGAACTCGAGCACGGCGGCCGGGCCGAACTGAACGGGGGCGCGGATCGTCTCGGAGAGCGGCGCGTGTAGGACGCGCCGCCGGTAGGCGACGTAGAACGCAAAGCCGATGACGAGCCAGCCCATGCCGGCGTAGCGGATCGACGGCGACTGGATCACGATCACGAGCCAGGAGAGCCCCGTCCCCAGCCCGCCGACGATCGCGAAGACCGGCCAGCTGATGCCGCGAATCCCCCAGTTCGGCCTGGCCGTGAAGGCGATCTCGTCCCCACCGCGATCGCGGTCCTTCATCCTCAGCCGGACGATGGAGGCATGGGCGACGGTGAACGAGAACGTCGCGCCGAAGGAGTAGATCGCCCCGAGGAACGCCGTCTGTCCCGAGAGGGTGAGCAGGATCGGGATCGTGCCCGCGAAGACGACGAGCGCCAACCACGGCGTCTTGAAGCGCGGGTGGATCTTGCGGAAGAGGAGCGGCAGCTGCCGGTAGCCGGACATCGCGTACGTGATCCGCGAGGCGCCGATCACGCCGGCGTTCGCCCCGATGAAGAGGATCGTCGAGGCCAGGATCCCGAGGTAGACACGTAGGCCGTGGGTGATGGTCGTCGACTTGATGCCGAGGTTGTTGACGAGCCCGAGCACCGGGTCGTTCTGGTAGCCGTGCTGGCCCTGGAACGTCTCCGTCGGCTTCAGCCCGAGCAGCGTCTTGTAGCCGTCGTGGGCGGTGTGCACGACCGGCATCGCCGAGAGCGCGATCCAGGGCAGGGTGAAGTAGATGGCGAAGACGGCGATCGCGACGAAGAGAACCGCCCGGGGCACGGTGCGCAGCGGGTCGCGCGCCTCCTCCGACAGGTTCGAGACGGTCTCGATCCCCGTGTACGCGAGCATCGCGATCGGGATCGAGAGGAAGAAGTCGTTCCACGTCGGCGCGACGCCGAAGTGGATGTTGTCGGCGAGGATGTGCGGCGAGAAGACGAGGACGAAGCCGAGCAGCACGAGCAGCAGCTGCGTCGCAAAGTCGGTCACCGCCAGGACGATGTTGACCTTCGCCGACTCCTGGACCCCGACGATGTTGAGGATCACGAGCGCGACGATCACCACGATCCCGCCGACGACGTCCCACGGGTTCTCGCGCAGCGGGGCCCAGAAGACAGAGAGGTAGTGCGGGACGAAGAACGCGGACACGGCGATCGTCGCGATGTAGTTGAGCATCTGCGCCCACGCCGCCTCGAACGAGACGGTCTCGTTGAACGCGTGGCGGGCGAAGCTGGAGGAGCCGCCGGCCTCCGGGTAGCGCACCGTCCCCTCGGTGTACGTCGCGGCGGTGCACGCGAAGATGAGCCCGGCGATGATGAAGACGATCGGCGTGAGGCCGAGCGCGTAGACCGCGACTACGCCCAGCGCGTAGTAGATCGACGAGCCGACGTTGCCGTACGCGGTGGCGAAGAGGGCGTTCGTCCCCAGGACGCGCTCGAGCTGCTGAGCCTGGCGACGCCGTCGGGCCACGGCGGGACTGTAGTGCCCGGCGCGGTCGCCTATCGGCGCTCCCTAGCAGGGGAGCGCCGATAGGCCGAAGCTCTCCTAGCCGTGAATGCTGATGATGATCGGGATGATCAGGATCGCGACGATGTTCGTGATCTTGATCATGGGGTTGATCGCCGGCCCCGCCGTGTCCTTGTAGGGGTCGCCGACCGTGTC
>JBJMKE010000098.1:0-13135 GCA_045806005.1 Gaiellaceae bacterium | reverse complement strand
CAGAACCCACAGATCCCACCAAGCCCAAGCGCCGCCGCGGCAGCCGCGGTGGGCGGGGGCGGAAGAAGACCGGCGCCGGAGCCGCGGCGGAAGCCGCTGCGCCGGAACGCAAGAAGAAGGACGAGCCGAAGGCGAAGCAGCCCCAGCGCCGCGAGCTCTCCCAGCGGCAGGAGCGCCGCCGCGACCACTCACAGCGCCGACGCCGCGAGCCGCAGCGCCGGGCGCCGCTGCCGGCCGCGAAGCGCGAGCTGCTCGTCTCCGTCGACGTCGGAGAGCGCCGGGTCGCCATCCTCGAGGACGGCCGCGTCGCGGAGGTCTACCTCGAGCGGCCGGAGCGCCGCTCGATCGCCGGCAACATCTACCTCGGGAGCGTCGACAACGTGCTGCCGGGGATGGAGGCCGCCTTCGTCGAGATCGGCCTCGAGAAGAACGGCTTCCTCTACGTCGACGAGATCGTCCGCCCGGAGCTGGAGAAGGGGCACGGACGCAAGATCCAGGACCTCGTCTCCCGCGGCCAGACGATCCTCGTCCAGGCCGTCAAGGACCCGATGAAGACGAAGGGCGCGCGGCTCACGACCCAGATCTCGCTGCCCGGCCGCTTCGTCGTCCTCGTCCCGCAGGGAGAGGGCCTCGGCGTCTCGCGCCGGCTCGACGACGACGAGCGCACGCGGCTGAAGGACATCCTGAAGCGCCTCGACGTGAAGGAGGGCGGCGTCATCGTCCGCACCGCCGCCGAGGGCGCGTCCGAGGAGGACATCGAGCGCGACCTCGTCTTCCTGCAGCGGCTCTGGCGCGCGATCCAGGCGAAGGCGAAGGAGGCGAAGCCGCCGGAGCTCGTGTACCAGGAGGCCGAGCTGCCGCTGCGCGTCGTCCGCGACCTCTTCACCGGCGACTTCGAGAAGGCATACGTCGACGACGAGCGCACCTACAAGCGCCTCGTGGGCTACCTGAAGAAGACCTCGCCGCACATGGTCGAGCGGGTCGTTCGCTACAAGGAGAAGGCGCCGCTGATGGAGTCGTTCGGTGTCGAGGAGGAGATCAAGTCGACGATCGGCCGCCGCGTCGATCTCCCCTCCGGCGGCTATCTGATCTTCGACTACGCCGAAGCATTCACCGTGATCGACGTCAACACGGGCCGCTTCGTCGGCGGCCGCGGGAAGAACTCGGGCGGCCGGCTCGAGGACACAATCACCAAGAACAACCTCGAGGCCGTGAAGGAGGTCGTCCGCCAGCTCCGGCTGCGCGACGTCGGCGGGATCATCGTCATCGACTTCATCGACATGGCCAACCCGAAGAACCGCGCGACGGTCGAGGAGGCGCTGCGCACGGAGCTCGAGCGCGACCGTACGAAGACGTACGTCGTCGAGATCTCGCCGCTCGGCCTCGTCGAGATGACGCGCCAGAACGTGACCGACGGGCCACGAGAGGTGATGACGCGCAAGTGCCCGACCTGCGGGGGCGACGGCATCGTCTACTCCGAGGCCTCGGCGGCCATCGACGTCGAGCGGCGGTTGCGCGCGCTCGCGGCGGGCTCGCGGGCGCAGGCGTTCCGGGTCGAGCTCGCCGACACGATCGCCAGCGTGCTCGTAGGCCCGGGCGCGCGGCGGCTGGTCGAGCTCGAGGCGCTGACGAAGAAGCGGTTCTTCCTCGAGGGGAAGCCGCAGACGCACCTTGACCACCTCGTCGTCCTCGCCGAGGGCAAGCTCGCGGATCTCGCCCCGGCTTCGCCGGTCGGGGAGGACTCCGAGCTGATGCTGCAGCTCGTCGAGGTCGACCGCTACGACGCCGCGGCCGCAGTCGGGAAGCTCGACGGCCTCGACGTCGTCGTGGCCGACGCTGCGTCGCAGGTCGGAAAGCGGGTCAAGGTGCGGGTCGAGCGCGTGCTCGACGGGCGCGCCTATGCCGTCGCCGTACGCAAGACGAAGGCTGTGCCGGAGCCCCTGACGGCCGAGGGTGAGGCCGAGAAGCCCACCCGCAAGCCGCCGGTGCGCAAGGGTGCGGCCGCTGTGACGGCTGACGAGCCCGCCGTCGAGGCGGAGGTCGAGGCCGAAGCCGACGTTGAAGCCGAGGCAGAGGCCGAGATCGAGGCCGAGGCCGAGGTCGAGGTCGAGGTCGGCGAAGAGGAGACCGGCGACGAGGCTCCCAAGCCGAAGAAGAAGACGCGGCGGGGCTCTCGCGGCGGTCGCAAGCGCAAGAAGCCTGCGGCGGGCGCGGAGGCGGCCGAGGCCGGCGCCGAGACGCAAGGCGCCGCCGAGGAAGCCGCTGTCGAGCCGTCCCGTGGAGTCACGATCCACGTGCCCGGCGACGAGCTGGGCCGCGAGGGCGCAGTCGAAGCAGAGCAACCCGCGGCGGCCGAGCCGAAACCGACCGAGCCCGAGCCCGAGCCGGGATCCGCTGACGAGCCTGTCATGGCCGAGGCGGACGCCGAGGAGGCGCCGAAGCCGAAGAAGAAGACGCGGCGCGGCACGCGCGGCGGGCGTAACCGGAAGAAGAAGCCGGCGACGGCCGCGCAGAACGGCGGCGAGGCGTCGGCCGAGGCCCCTCCGGAGGAGCCTCAGTCCGAGAACGGCGACTTCGACTACGTCCCGATGTCCGAGTGGGTGGACGAACTGGAGACCGGCCGTTAGCTACACTGCCGATCCGCAGGCGCCGAGCCCGCGTTTCCACGCCATGAGCTCCTACGCGATCATCAGTCTCGGCGGCAAGCAGTACCGCGTCCGTGAGGGCGAGCGGCTGCTGGTCGACCGCCTGCGCGCGGACGAGGGAGCGACGCTCGAGCCGCGCGTCCTGCTCGTCGGCGGCGACGGCCCACCCGATCTTGCGCCCTCGACGACCGTGACCGCCCGCGTAGTCGGGCACGAGCTCGGCGAGAAGATCCGCATCGGCAAGTACCGCCGCCGCACCGGATACAAGAAGCACACCGGCCACCGGAGCCGGCTCACGCGCATCGAGATCGAGGCGATCGGCGGCGCGAAGCGGGCGGCCAAGGCCACAACCAAGCCCAAGGCCGAGCAGGCCGAAAAGGCAGAGCCGAAGCAATCCGATGCTGCGCCGACGGCGAAGACCGAGGCGGCGCTTCCCGAGGGGTACGCAGCCATGACGATCGCGCAGCTCACGGAGGCCGCCGGCGGCTGGAGCCGCGAGCAGGTCGAGGCGGCGCTCGACCACGAGCGGAACGACAAGGCACGCAAGGGCGCCATCGCGGCGCTCGAATCGGCACTCGAGGAGAAGCAGTAATGGCACACAAGAAGGGACTCGGCTCGTCGCGGAACGGCCGCGACTCCAAACCGAAGATGCTCGGCGTCAAGCTCTTCGCCGGCCAGGACGTGACGGCGGGGATGATCCTCGTCCGCCAGCGCGGCACGCGCTTCCGCCCCGGCCCCGGCGCGGGGATCGGCAAGGACGACACGATCTTCGCCATGCGCGACGGCAAGGTCGCGTTCCGGGCGAGCGGCGAGCGCCGCTTCATCAGTGTTGAGCCCGCTTCGCCCGCTGCGGGCTAGCGGACGCCTGCTTCGCAGGCGCGCGCCACGCCCTCCGCTTTCCGCTCGCTCGCGAGCGAGCCGGCTTCGCCGGCCCGCCGCCCGCTGACGGCGAAGCGGTAGCGAGCCGCGCCCGCACATGTCGGGCGCGGCAGCGAAGCTGAGTACGGTTCCGGCGATGTTCCACGACCGCGCAAGGCTGACGGCCGTCGCGGGCCGCGGCGGCGACGGCTCGATTCATTTCCGCCGGGAGAAGTACGTGCCGCGCGGCGGTCCCGACGGCGGCGACGGCGGGGACGGCGGCGACGTCGTGCTCGTCGCAGAGCCCCGGCGGCGCGATCTCTCCGGCTTCCGGCCCAACCAGAAGCTCCGCGCCGGCAAGGGAGGGCCCGGCGGCGGGCGCCTCTCGAACGGGGCGCGCGGAGAGGACGCGCTGCTCGCAGTGCCGGTCGGGACGCAGGTGCTCGAGGGCGAGGAGCTCGTCGCGGACCTCGCGCACCCGGGCGCCCGCGTCGTCGTCGCGCAGGGCGGCGCCGGCGGCCGGGGGAACAAGCACTTCGCCGGGCCGAGTCGGCAGACGCCGCGCTTCGCCGAGGTCGGTCTGCCCGGTGAGGAGCGGGAGCTCGAGCTTCGCCTCAAGCTTCTCGCCGACGCCGCCCTCGTCGGCCTCCCGAACGCCGGCAAGTCGTCGCTCCTGACCCGAATCTCGAATGCGCGGCCCAAGGTCGCGGAGTACCCGTTCACGACGCTCTCGCCCGTGCTCGGCACGGTGGAGGAGCCCGACGGACGGCAGCTCGTCGTCGCCGACGTGCCCGGGCTGATCGAGGGAGCGAGCGAGGGCGTCGGCCTCGGGCACGAGTTCCTCGCCCATCTCGAGCGCGCCCGGCTGCTCGTCCACGTGATCGACTCGGGCGAGGACGACGCGGACGAGCGCTGGCGGACGATCGACGCGGAGCTCTCCGCCTACGGAGCCGGCCTCGACGAGCGGCCGCAGTTCGTCGTCCTGAACAAGATCGACCTGCGTCCGGAGCCTCCCGTGTTCGGGGTGGAGGACGAGCGAATCGTTCGCGTCCTCCGCGTCTCCGCCGCGACGGGTGCGGGTCTCGACGAGCTGCGCAAGACGCTGTTCGAGCTGGTGCCGCAGGAGGAGGACGCAGAGCCGGCCGAGCCCGGCGACGAGATTGTCGACTTCCTCGTCTACCGGCCCCGACCCGCGCGGCGAGCGTTCCGCGTCTTCCGTACCGAGCGTGGGTTCCGGGTCACGGGCACCCCGCCGGCCGAGGACGAGCTCGAGGCGATCCTCCGCGGGGCCGGCGCCCGCCAGGGCGACGAAGTCGAGCTGGGGGAGGAAGTGCTCGAGTGGGAATGACGGTTCTGTACGGCGGCGCCTTCGACCCACCTCATCTCGGTCACGTCGCCGTAGCCGACGCGGCGAGAGAGCGCTTCGGCGTCGACCGCCTCGTCGTCCTCGTCAACGAGCGTCCGGCGCACCGGGCCGTCCACTCCGCCGCCGAGGACCGGCTGGCTCTGGCACGTGCCGCCTTCCCGCAAGACGACGTCCGGCTCGACCCGCATCCGCGCACGGTCGAGCTGCTCAGGGCCGAGCGATTCGAGGATCCCGTCTTCGTCGTCGGCGCCGACCAGTTCCGGAGCGTCCTCGCCTGGAGCGAACCGGCCGAGGTGCTCGAGCGCACCCGTCTGGCCGTCGCGACGAGGCCCGGCTTCTCCCGGGAAGACCTCGAGGCCGTGCTCGCACAGCTCGAGCAAGCAGAGCGCGTCCTCTTCTTCGAGATCGAGCCGAACGCGGCCGCCTCGACGGACGTCCGGGCCTGCCTCGCCGCCGGAGATCCACCGGCCGGGCTCGTTCCCGCGGCCGTCGCGCAGATCATCGAGGATCGCGGGCTCTACCGTCCCTAGCGGCCCGTCTGGACCTCCGGCGGCTCGGGCCTATCCGAACGGGTGTTTGTCGGCTCGGGACGCCGACCTACGACAGGTACACGGCCGGAACCTTCCGCGCGGCGGGCGGCCGAAGGGGAACTCGACGGCACGACGGAGGTGGGGAATGACGACAGCAACGAGACGCGTTCGCCGGACAGCGGTGCACTCCGCGACCGGTGAGCTCGCTCCCGGTTTCCCCATCGGTCCGGCGCTTCTGGAGGCCCTCGGCGCCCTGAATCAGGACGTGCGCGACGCCCTTACGGGCGAACGCGACAAGCTCAATCACCACGGCTATCCCGAAGATCTCCCGCTGCCCGCACTCTGGTGGGTCGCCGCCGCCTGCCGCCCAGCTCTGATGTCCGCGGCTCACGGATACACTGCGGGAAGACCGATCCAAGGACACAGCAGACTCTGACTTCCCTCGAACAGGCCCGTCGCATTGCCGCTCTCGCCCGCGAGAAGCTGGCCGAGGACGTCGTGATCCTCGACATGCGGCCCGAGTGTTCCTTCACCGACTTCTTCGTGATCGCGACCGGCCGCAACGCGCGGCAGACCGCGGCGATCTGGGACGAGGTGCACACGCGGCTCAAGCAGGACAGGCGGCTGCTCCCGCAGAGCGTCGCCGGCACCCGCGAGGGCGCGTGGATCGTCGCCGACTACCTCGACGTCGTCCTTCACGTCTTCACGCCGGACGCCCGCGCGTTCTACCGGCTCGAGGAGCTGTGGAACGACGTGCCGGCGGTCGACGTCGACGCGGCCGCCGTCTAGGAGATCTAAGGCGTCCTAGGCAGGTCTGACCCCGGTGCGGGTCAGGAGGACGTTGCCGACCTGCGTCGGCAGGCCGTGCACGAGCTTGCCGCCGAGGCGGACGTCGAGGTGGGGCGGGTCGCCGATGCGGATCCAGACCGGGCCCTTCGCGAGGCTCACGCGCAGTGTCTTGCCTTGCAGGAGCGTTCCCTCGTAGACGGTCGGCCCGCTCGAGCTGCCCGAGCGGACCCAGAGCCACGAGGAGCCCCGGGACGCCACGAGCACGGCGCGGCTGTTCGCGGCCGGGGCGACGGTGTGCTTCTTGTGGTGCTTCTTCGCCGTGGTCGTGGAGTGGGCCGTCGTGGTCGGAGGCGGAGTCGTCGTGGGCGGTGCGCTCTGCTTGCCGCCCGAGGAGCCGCTGAGCTGCCAGACGGCAACGGCCGCCACGACCGCGACGACCACCGCGACGACGACCAGAGGGCGCAGGAGCCCGCCCCCGTTCGAGCGCCTCCGCCGCTCGAAGCGCTGGGGGACGAGAGTCGGCTCGTCGTGGCGGGCGTAGCGGCTGTTGTACTCGTCGACGTAGAGGCTGCCGTCGAGGCCGAGGTAGTCGGCGTACGTGCGGAGGAATCCCTTCACGTACGCGTCGCCGGGCAGCAACTCCCAGCGTTCCTCCTCCAGCGCCTGCAGGTAGCGGTCGCGGATCCGGATCGCCTTCTGCACGTCGGCGGACGAGAGGCCGCGCTTGAGGCGTGCCTCGCGCAGGCTTCCGCCGATCTCGAACATGCCGCATTGTCACGGATGCGGCTCGACCGCGCCAATCCTCTCGGCCGGCCCGGTCAGGCAGGCATGCTCAGCAGCCGCCGCTCCGGCTCGGAGCCGACGAGCTCCTCGTACAGCTCGTCGACGCGGCGGTGGAGCGCGAGGAAGGCGGCGCCGAGCTTCTCGGCCTCGTCGTCGCTGAGGCTCCCGGCCGCCATGCGCCGTACCGCCTGCCGCTCGAGCAGCTCCCCGAGGATCTCCACGAGCACGAGTACGAGCTGGGCAAGCCCGCGCTGGAGCGAGTTCTCGTCCGTCTCGACGCGCGACGGCAGCCGCGCGCGCCGTTCGCGGCGCTCGCGGTGCGGGAAGGCGAGATCGTCGGCGCCTTCGGTGCCGACCGAGGCGAGCAGCGCCTTCAGCCGCAGGGCGATCAGGTCGACGCCTGCGACCGAGATGGTCACGTCGCCGCCGGCGGCGACGCCCGTGTCGACGAGCGAGTCGAGGAGGTCGACGAGACCGTCGCTCACGGCAGCCGTGCGAACGAGTAGGGCGGCCACGGGCCGGTCACCCGCAGCTCGTACCCCTCGGCCTCGAGGGCGGCGACCGCGGCGGCGAACTCTTCCTGCCGGTCGGTGGCGACGAGGTATGCGTCGCCTGCCGCCTCCTCGCTCGCCGCGGCGAGACGTTCTCGCAGGCCGGGCCGCACGGTCGTCGCGAGCCGGGCCCCGAGGTACTCGGCGGCGCCGACGTCCGGGACGCTGCCGAGGGGCTCGACGCTCCACTCCGCGGTGCCGCGCAGCCGCTCGAGCTCCGACGCGAGCGCGGCGCGGTGCAGCTCGAGCCAGGCGTCGAGCGCTTCGCGGTCGGGGAAGGTGGTGCCGAAGCGGAAGGGGACGACGGCTCCCTCCTCGAGCGCGCCGAGCAACAGCTCGTTGTGTGACCGCACGAGCCGCTCGAGCCGGGGCTCGTCGTCGAGTGCGCCGGGCTCGAGCTCGAGCACGAGTGGCCGGAGCCCGTCGGCGACGCCGGCGAGGGCCACGAGGGGCCGGCCGCCGATCCGCTCGCCGACCCGCCGGAGCAGGTCGTCGGCGAAGAGACGGCGCAGGGTCTCGGCGACCTCCGCGCGGGCGTCCGCTTCCGCCTGCCGGATCAGGTCGCCGACGTCGAGCTCGCGCTCGGCGAGGATCCGCGTGAGGTCGTCCATCGCGCTCACTTGCCGTTCCTCTCGATCGCGCGCTCGAGCCGGTCGAGTCGCTCGCGGAGCTCACGGTTCTCCTGCTCGAGCTGCCCGTCGCGCGCGCGCGAGCTGAGCGCGGGATCGTGCTCCCACCAATCGATTCCCATCGACTTGGCCGTATCGGCCGAGGCGATCAGGAGCCGCAGCTTGAGCGTCAGCAGCTCGATGTCCAGCAGGTTCACCTGCACATCGCCGGCGATGACGATGCCCTTGTCGAGCACCCGCTCGAGCAGGTCGGCCAGGGACGTGCTGCTGGGCGACACCGCGCGTGTCTCGAGGCTGCTCATGAGTCCCCCTGCCGCTGAACCGGGTCGGTTTGGTTGCGCGGATAACGGCGCACGCGGTTCGCGCCGAGCAAGTTCCCGTCCCCGTCGAGCGTCGCCTCGTACGTGCCGAGGAGGCTCGTGGTGTCGGGGATGCGCGCCAGCTCGAGCAGCTCGAGCGTCACGGTCCAGCCGCCGCCGTTGTCGTCCTCCTGCCCGAATCCGGAAACAGCCTCGACCGGCTTGCCGAACAGCTCCTCCATCTGTCGGCGGGCGCGCCCGACGAGCTCGGGCGGCGACAGGCTCTTCCGGCTCTCAGCCATGGAGGCGGTCGAGGAGCTCCCGCTCCAGCGCGTCGTAGGTTTCCTCGTCGATCTCGCCGCGCTCGAGGGCGGCCTCGGCCTCGGCGAGCTCCGCGCGGATCCGGGCCGGGTCGTGCAGCTGCGCCTCGGCCTCCTCGACGACCTGCTCGAACACCCAGACCAGCCCGCGGGCGGGCGCGAGCGGAAGCGTGAGCAGGCCTCCGATGATGCCCATCAGGCCACCACCGGCATCGCGAGCCGGACGAAGCTGTACGGAGGCAGGGGCCCGACGAGTTTGAAGTGGAGGGGCGGGGACAGCTGTTCCGCGAGCTCCTCGACCTGGGCGCCGACCGGATCCACCTGATCGCGGTCGACGAGGAGCGCGAAGTCGAAGGCGGCGAGCTCGCCCGAGGGCTCGCCCGTGACGACGTCGAGGATCAGCGGGGTCAGCTCGTCGAGGACGAGCGACGCGTCGCCGGCACGGCGGTTTGCGAGCGCCTCCCCGACCGCTTCCCCGAGCGCTATGCCGACCTCGACCGACGGCTCGGCCCGGTACGCGTCGCGGAGCGGCTGCAGGCCGGCCCCGACCTCGGCGAGCACCGACTCCTCGTAGGTCCCCTTGAGCGTGAGCTCGCAGGTCTGCTCGTGGCGCTGCAGCAACTGCTCGATGTCCGGCAGCGCGAGCAGCTCGAGCGCCTCCTCGCGACTCTCGAGCACGTAGCCGAAGCGGGCCGGCAGCACGACCGCCTCCTCGTGCAGCCGCTCGACGACGTCGGCGTGCGCAAGCAGGTTGCGGCGCGTCGCCTCGACCGGCCCGTCCTCGAGCTCGGACACGAGGGCCGCGCGCCCGTCCTCCTCCACGAGGAACACGCCGTCGCCCGCGAGCCGCTCCGGGATCTCGCGGGGACGGGTGACGCCGTAGAGGTAGAGCCTGCTCACCGGTTGTTGCCGCGGCTGCGGGAGCCGCTGCGTGACCGCTCCTTCTCGTCGTCGTCGTCGTCATCGTCGTCGCCGCCGCGACCTCCTAGGCCGATCTTCTCCTTGATCGCGTCCATGCCGCCTTCGACGGCGCCCTTCGTCTTCGTCTCGGCCATCTCCTCGCCGCCCTTCTCGAAGAGGTCGGGGACGCTCCGGGAGTCGTCGCTCGCGCGCAGGTCGAGGCGGTTCACGGCCTCGGCGAAGCGCAGGTAGGTGTCGACGCTTGCGATCACGACCCGCAGGTCGACGGTCAGGAGTTCGATGCCGACGAGCGAGACGCGCACGTAGGCGTCGATCACGAGACCGCGATCGAGCAGGATCTCCAGGACGTCGGCGAGGCCGCTCGAGCGTGGCGCTCGTGTGATGTAGCCCGCCGAAGATTCGCGTTGCATTACGGCCACTCAGATCACCCTTTCCGATTAGGTAGACGGCCTGCCGTGGCCGTGGAGTCGAAATCCCCCGGCCGGGAGGTCGGCAAACCGCGGTTCAAGCGTCCTCTGCCAGACCCAACTGGCCGGCAAGGCCCAGGTAGTCCCAGCTCGACCACTCCTCCGCGATCCGGTCGCCGTCGAGGCGGAGGATCGCGATCCCGTCCATCTCGCCCTCCCGGCCGGTCTCCTCGTGGCAGGCGCGCATCGTCGCCCGCACGGCGACCTGCCCGTTCTGGCAGAGGAGCTCGTGCAGCTCGTACTCGACCTCGGAGAACGCCTTCGCGTGGCTGTCCACGACGGCGAGCAGCTCGTCGGCGTCGCGTTCCTCGGTCCCGTCGAGCGTGTGGACGTGCGCCTGGTAGTCGTCGCTGACGAGTTCGCGGATCGCGTCGGCGTCGCCGCCCGACCACGCGTCGAAGTAGGCGCGCACGACCTCCTCCGAGTCCGAGCCTTTCTTGCGGAGGGAGTGGATGAGCGCCGCGGCGAGAGCGGCGGCGCCGAGGGCGAGCGCCATCCGCTTCATCGGTCGAGAACGATCCGTTCGGGCGGCAGGAAGATCTCCTTCTCGCCGTCGAAGCACGCATCGAGGTACACGCGCACGGTGCGCTCCTGCGCGTTCACGCCGGTGATGGTGCCGGCGGCCGAGGCCCCCTTGCCGAGGAAGATGCCGAGGGTGGGAAGGCCGGAGAGGTCGACGCGCACGCGGGCGCCGGGCATGAAGGGCGCAGCGCCGGCGAAGTTCACGGGCGCGGGCGTGGGCTGCGGCGGCGGGCTCCACTCGAGCTCCGCGCTCCAGTCGAGGTCCGTGTCGTCGACGTGCCGGGTGCGCCGCTGCTGCTCGCCCCGCTGCTCGCCGTCGCGCTCGCGGCGTTGCCCGTCGTCCTGCTGGTCGTCTTGCCCTTCGTCCTGCTGTGCGCGCGGCTGGTCGCGCGCCCCGGAGCGCTGCTCCTGCTGCCCGTTCTCGTCCTCGTCGTCGCGCACGGCGTCGACGGCCTTCTCGATCTCGTCCTTCGTGAGGCGGCTCTCGACAGCCTGGACGAGCTCGTCCTTCGTGCGCGAGCCGAGCTTGCGCAGCAACTCCTCCTTCGTCCCCTCGCTGTCGTCGTCGAGCAGCTTGGAGATCTCGTCCTTCTTCAGGCGCGAGCCCAGTAGCTCGACGAGCTCCGCCTTCGTCGACTGTGAGCTGAGCTCCTCGACGAGATCCGACTTGGTTTCAGACGCCATGTGCGCACTCCTTGTCCGTGTCCACGGGAAATCCCCGGCTCGCTGAGTCGCGAAACGAACGTGGTTCGCGGCTAGACTGGGCGCTCCAGGGGCCGTAGCTCAGCTGGGAGAGCGTCTGGCTGGCAGCCAGAAGGTCAGGGGTTCGAGCCCCCTCGGCTCCATACACTCGGCGCATGAGCCACGAGAGCGCCGATCTCCTCCTCCGCGGTTACCACGCCTTCGTCGCAGGCGATCTCGAGGCGATCGAGGCGATGCTCGATCCCGGCGTCGAGTGGGTGGCCGCCGGCGAGTCGGACGCCATCCTGATCAGCCGCGACCGGGTCCTCGAGGTCGTCGCCGAGCGCGCCGCGGAGAACTACCACGTCGTCGTCGACCGCGCGATCGGGCTCGGAGACCGGGTCGTCGTCAGCATGCGCTTCTCGCGCATCGAGCTCGACTCCTCCGACGAGCGCCCTCTGCAGAGCCGGCGCTCGTACCTCCTCGGCCGCTGGGCCGCCGTCGTCCACACTCGCGACGGCCGCGTCGTGCGCGTCGAGGAGCACCCGCACCTCGAGGCTGCTCTGGAGGCTGCCGGGCTCGAAGCAGAGTAGGTACAATCTGGATACCTACTACAGCTTGGAGTGTGAACCAGCCTTGACCGATTTGCTTCTCGTCCCGCTCGAGGACACCGTCGTCTTCCCGGGCATGAACGTCACCCTCACGGTGGACGTCGGCGACGAGGACCGCGTCGTGCTCGTGCCACGCCACGAGAACGAATACGCCGCGGTCGGCACCGTCGCCGAGGTCACCGAGCACGTCCGCATCCGCGGCGGCATGAGCGCCGTCGCTCTCGAAGGGCTCCACCGCGGCGTGATCGGCGCCGCCCACAGCGACGCGCTCGGCAGCCTGCGCGCCGAAGTCGACGAGCGTCCGGACGAGAACCCGCCGCCCGTCCCGACGCGCGAGCTCGAGCGCGAGTACCGCGCGGTCGTGGAGGAGATCCTCGACCTGCGCGGCGCAGACGACCGCGTCCGCGAGTTCCTGCGCGCGATCTCGGAGGCCGGTGCGCTCGCCGACACCTGCGCCTACGCGCCCGACGTGACGTTCGCACAGCGCGTCGAGCTGCTCGAGACCGTCGACGTCGTCGAGCGGCTGCAGCTCTCCCTCGCGATCCAGAAGGAGCGGCTCGCGGAGCTGCAGGTGCGCCGGCGGATACGCGACGACGTGGAGGAGGGCGCGCAGAAGCAGCAGCGCGAGTGGTTCCTCCGCCAGCAGATGAACTCGATCCGCAAGGAGCTCGGCGAGGACGAGGGGTCCGTCGTCGACGAGTACCGCGCCAAGATCGAGGAGGCCGGGATGCCGGACGACGTCCGCGCCCAGGCCGAGCGGGAGCTCAGGCGTCTCGAGACGATGGGTGACGCGAGCGGCGAGGCGTCGATGATCCGCACGTACCTCGACTGGCTCGTCTCCGTGCCGTGGTCGAAGCGGAGCGAGGAGACGCTCGATCCGCAGGGCGCGCGCGAGGTGCTCGACGCCGACCACGCCGGCCTCGAGGACGTCAAGGACCGTATCGTGGAGTACCTGGCGGTGCGGAAGCTCCGCGAGGATCGCGGGATCCCGAACGACAAGCGCTCGGGCGCGATCCTGACCCTGATCGGGCCGCCCGGCACGGGCAAGACGTCGATCGGCGAGTCCGTCGCGCGGGCGCTCAACCGCGAGTTCGTGCGCATGTCGCTCGGCGGCATCCGCGACGAGGCGGAGATTCGCGGGCACCGGCGCACCTACATCGGCT
>JBJMKE010000097.1:0-64602 GCA_045806005.1 Gaiellaceae bacterium | reverse complement strand
GCTCGACTTCTGCGAAGCCACTCATGCCCCGCGCTGGATATACCAGCCTCCGCTCGCGCCGTCGTGGAAGACGACGGTGTTCTCGCCGCTCTCGAGCACGAGCTCGAAGTAGTCGCGGACGACGGGCTTCTCGGTCCACCAACGGTCGACGACGCGCCACTCCTCGCGCACGAGCGCGACTGCGCGGTGGTTGACCTCGAGTGGCCTTCCGTTCGCGTTCGCCTCCACGCGCGCCGCGCGCGGCGCGTTGAAGCGTGCGGCTACTCGTCCTTCGGCACGAGCAGCGCGCGACTCTCCGGAACGCGCGACCACGGCGCCACCTCCACGACCGTGCAGACGGAGCCGGAGCCGGTGCTCGCCCGCACCTGGCGCAACCCGTTCCGCAGCTTGGTGCGGTCCTCGGCGCCGGCTGCGAGCAGCTCGAGCTGGTGGCCGGCCGGCTCGGTCAGCTCGACGAGCTCCAGGCGGAGCTCGACGACGGGCGACGGCAGCTCGGCAAGCCGTGGCGAGAGCGCGACGCGAATCCGGTCGGCGTCGCCGCTCGGCTCGCGCAGGGTCAGCGTCCGCCGCCACGAGCCGCCGCTCTCGAGCCGCGCCGCAAGCGCGAGCTTGCGCACGAAGCGGTCGCGCCGCTCCGGCCGCGCCAGCGCGGTGTCGACGAGGCCCGCAAGTGCGCGCCTCAGCGTCAGCTCGTTCCCGACCGCCTCAGGGAACTCGAGCGCGGCGAAGACGGCGGCGGGCGGGCGCCGGCCGCGCACGCGCGCGGCCGTCCCACCTCTCGCCAGGCCCCAGGCGCGCCGGCCGTCCGGCCCCAAACGTTCGGCGACGGCGCCTCCCGGGAGCCCGGCAAGCTGCCCCAGCTTGCGAACTCCGAGTGCTTCGAGCTCCTCGTAGCGCCCGCGCTCGAGCGGGAGAAGCGTGAGCGGCAGCGGTGCGAGGAATTGCGGCAGCTCCTCGTCGGCGACCACGACGACCTGCCCGGGCCGCGCGACCGAAGCTGCCGCGAGGGCTGCGAAGCGGCGCCCCGCTGCCCCGATGCAGGCGTCCCACTCCGTCCCGACCGCGGCGACGGCGCGACGCAATGCCGGTTCGAGGCCGCCGTAGAGCCGCTCGACCCCGCGCGTCTCGAAGTACGCGACGCCGAGCGAGGCCGGGTCGACGGAGAACCCCGCGTCCTCGAGCGCCTGCAGGATCTCCTCCCAGGCGAGCTCGGCGCCGGCCGCGTCGGGCTCGACGAGGGCGAGCGAGGGGCAGGTGGCGAGCGCCTCTCCCAGCCGCATCCCCTCCCGGACGCCCGCCTCCTCGGCAGCGGCCGTCACCGGGCCGAGCAACGGCTCCCCCTGCGGCTCGGGAGCGAGCGCCGCCGGGCGCAGCGCCAGCGTCGGCGTCCGCCGCAGCGCCGCTGTCAGCTCGAGCCCTGGGATGGAGATGCATGCGATCACGGGAACGTATGTTCTATACGAACAGGTGTTCTCCTGTCAAGATTCTCGCGAAACCTCGAAAGGAGCCGCAAATGGTCGAAGAAGCACGCCTGGACGACGTCGGCTCGGGGCTCGCCCCCGTCTCTCCCGGCTGGTTCGTCGTCAACGTCGCCGATGCCGCGTGGCTGAGGAACGACGCGTTCGGCGGGCGGTGCGTGTTCGAGAGCAGTCCGCGGGTGCTCGCCTCCCGCCCGGACGCCGAGCCGCAGATGTTCGCGGACACGGGCTTCACCCTCGCCGTGCTCGAGTCGGGCAAGCCGACGGGCATGTTCCACGCCGAGTCCGCGCAGGAGGACTTCCTCGTCCTCGCCGGCACGTGCCTGCTGATCGTGGAGGAAGAGGAACGGGAGCTCCGCGCCTGGGACTTCGTCCACTGCCCCGCGGGAACGCGCCACACGTTCGTCGGCACCGGCGACGGGCCGTGCGCGATCTTCATGACCGGCGCCCGCCGCGAGGGCAAGACGCTCCTCTATCCGGTCGCCGAGCACGCGCTCGCCCGCGGCGCCGGAGTCGAGGCGGAGACGCCCGACCCGAGGGAGGCATACGCCCGCTTCGGGCACTGGCAGCTGGGACGGCCGGGCGCCTGGCCCGAGCTGCCATGGGCAGGATGAGCGCATGGAGCGGGTGCGCGTCGACAAGTGGCTGTGGGCGGCGCGGTTCGCGAAGACGCGGAGCGCGGCGACGGAGCTCGTTCTCGCGGGCCACGTCAAGGTCGGCGGCGAGCGGGTGAAACCCGCCCGGGACGTCGGCGCCGGCGACACGATCGAGATCCGGCTCGGCCCCTCCCGCCGCACCGTCGTCGTCACCGGCGTGGCCGACCGCCGCGGGCCGGCGAAGGTCGCGGCCACGCTCTACGAGGAGACGCCGGAGTTGCGTGAGGAGCGCGAGCGGCTCGCGGCCGAGCGGCGCTTGGCGCGGCCGCTCGGCGCAGACCTCGGCGCACGGCCGACGAAGCAGGAGCGGCGCCGGCTCGACGCGCTGCGGCGGGGACAGCGCCGGCGGTGAGGTGGGTCGCGCTCCTGCGGGCGGTCAACCTCGGCGCCCGCAACAAGGTGCCGATGGCACAGCTCAGGGCACTGCTCGAAGAGGCGGGTTACGCGAACGTCCGCACCTTCATCGCGAGCGGCAACGTCCTCCTCGAAGGGCCGAGGAGCCGGCCGAAGGTCGCGGCCGAGCTCGAGCGCCTGATCGCCGACGCGTTCGGCGTGGACACGACCGCGATTCTCCGCACGCCGGCCGAGCTCGAGGCCGTCGTCACGGGCCATCCCTTCGGTGCGGACACGTCGCATTCGCACGTGGTCTTCCTGGCGACGAAGCCTGGGCGGGAGGCCGCCGAGCGGCTTGCCGGCGTCGATGCCTCGCCCGATCGTGCCGAGCTCGTGGGCCAGGACGTCTACCTGCGCTACTCCGCCGGGGTCCAGGGCTCGCGATTCTCGGCGGCGCGGCTCGAGCGCCTCCTCGAGGTGCGCGCGACGCACCGCAACTGGCGAACCGTGGCAGCGCTCGCCGAGCTCGCCGCAGACGCGTAGGCTCGCACCGACAGGCAAAACGAAGGGAGATGCGATGGCACTCGCACGCGTCGTTTCGTTCGACGGAGTCAGCTCTGACCGCATCGCGGAGATGAGGACCGAGATCGAGAGCGGTGAGCCCCCGGAGGGGATGCCGTCAGGCGAGCTCCTCATCCTCCACGATCCCGATGCCGAGCAGTCACTCGCGATCGTGATCTTCGACAACGAGGACGACTACCGGAAGGGCGACGAGATCCTCGGCTCGATGCCGGCGTCCGACACGCCGGGCACCCGCACTTCGGTCAAGAAGTACAACGTCGCGCACCGGATGTCCATGTAGTCACGCCGCGACTTCGGCCGCGGGGCCGACGCGGCGGACATAGCGCGGGACGACGGCGAGGTCGTTCTCCCGTGCGCACCGCTCGACGTCGGCCTCGAGGCCGTGGCGGCGCAGGTTCCCGGCGCTGCGGCTCGCGCCGAGCCCTTCGAGCGCACTCGGGAAGCTGCGCGCGAGCAGGATCGCGGCGCGGGCCGAGTCCTCGGGCTCGCCGCCGAGTGCCTCGGCGATGCGGCCGGCGCAGTAAGCGTCGTCGAGCGCCAGCTCGCCGAGCACCCCCGCGCACAGGACGGCGACGTCCTCCCCGCTCTCGCGCGCGGCCGACGCGACGGCGTCGAGGTTGAGGAGCGAGCCGACGTAGACGCGCTCGAACCGCTCGGCCGCCGCGACGAGGAGCCGCGTCCCGTTCGTGGTCGTGAGCACGAGCGTCTCGGCAGCGGGGGCGCCGTCCAGGTCGCTCGGCGAGTTGCCGAAGTCGAAGCCCTCGATGTGCTCCAACCGTCGCTCCCCGGCCAGCTTCGCCGGGCCCTCGGCCTCGGCGAGCGCCCGGGCCTCCTCGATCTCGGCACAGCAGAGGACGCGCCGGTAACCGGACGCGAGCGCCTGGCAGATCGTCGAGGTCGCGCGAAGCACGTCGATGACGATTCCGACCGGCGCAGGTGTCTGCTCGCCGGGCGTGAAGGCAACATGGACGCGCATGGACGGGGGCTAGGCTAGTCCCGATGTCGACGGTCGAGACCAGGTACTGCTACCGGCACCCGGATCGCGAGACCGGTCTCTCGTGCTCGGAGTGCGGACGGCCGGTCTGCGCCGACTGCGCGAACTTCGCGCCGGTCGGGATCCGCTGCCCCGATCACGCCGGGGTTCGCCGGACACCAGCCACGCGCATCAAGCCCCGTCCGGTCCGCCGCGCCCCGGGCGATGCGCTCGCGACGAACCGCGCGCCGGTCACGTACACGCTCATCGCGGTGAATGCCCTGATCTACCTGATCGGAGCAGTCCAGGGCGCAGGACTCGGCAATCCGGGCGGATCCCTCTACGCCAAGCTCTGGCTCGACGCGCCGCAGCTTCACAGCGGGGGCTGGTGGAGGCTCGTGACGACGATGTTCCTGCACGCCTCGATCCTCCACATCGCGTTCAACATGTTCGCGCTCTGGGTGATCGGGAGGCCAGTGGAGCAGTACCTCGGGACCGTGCGCTACATGGGGCTCTATTTCGTCTCCGGACTGGCCGGATCGGCGGGGGCGCTGATACAAACACCGGGCGTGACGGTCGGCGCATCGGGAGCGATCTTCGGGATCCTCGGCGCGATGCTGATCATCGAGTGGCAGGTGACCGGGAGCCTCGCCGGCCAGGCGGCCTCGTTGATCGCGATCAACCTCGTCATCTCATTCGCGATCCCGGGGATCTCCTGGGGCGGGCACGTCGGCGGGCTGATCGGCGGGATCCTCGTCATGCTCGCCTACGCCCACTGGAGCGACCGCGGGCGGGCGCGGTACGGGCAACTCGGGCTCGGCGGCGTGCTGGGGCTGATCGTCGTGGCCGCCGGGAGCGTCGCGCTCGCCTACTGGCGGGTGCGCGGCTACGCCTGACCTCCGCGCGCCGGCTGGAACTCCGAGTCCACGGTGACGATGCCCCGCGGCAGCCGGCGCAGGAGCGCGCGTAGCTGCGGTGTCTCGATCAGCACCTGGAGCGAAATCGTCGGCTCGCCGTGGCCGTTCACGCCATAGCCGCCGGCTCCGGTGACCCAGCCGTACCGCGCCGCGCGCGAGGGCGGCCGCATGAGGTCGAGCACCTTCTCGCGCACGCGGTTGACGAACGGCCGCGAGTAGGTTGAACGCACCACGCAGATCTGCTTCGGCCAGTGCGGCCCGAGGAGCGCGCGAGTCCGGCTCGGATGGCTTGAGGCAACAACCAGAACGTTGTGGAAGAAGGAGACCGAGACGAGGTCCCCGCGGTGTGCGCGCTGGTAGGCGCCGATCGTGGCGCGCTGCGACTCCGGCGACTCGGCGGACCTCCAGCCGCCGCTGGGTACGCGGCAGGGGACGGGACCCTCGAACGGCGAATACGGGTTCGGCGCCACACGCCACCGGCCTTGCGACCTGACCCGGAACGTCCCGTTCACGTAGTCGCCCATCACCAAGAGGCGGCCCCAGCGGACACCGTTCAGATGATTGGGGAGGGCGTCGATCTGAATGCCCTCGGCGCGCAGGCCACCGCGACAGTTCGGAGCCGCCGGCGGGCCGAGGACGCCCCCGTCCGCGTACGGGGGGCAGATCCAGACGCTGCCCTCCGGATACGCGACCACCTGAGCCTGCGGCGCCTCCAGCAAGCGGCCTCCCGCGGCGGGAGGCCCGGGAGCCGGCCCCGAGCTGCCGCAGCCTGCCGCGACGGCTGCAACCGCTGCGAGAAGCGCGACCCGCGTGACCTTCATCCCATCGTCTATACGGCGCGGGAGCGCCGTCTGTCACCCGCCGGCCTGGACGTACTCGCCGCGGTGCGTCTCCTTGAGCACCGCCTGCGCCGCCGCGAGGCGCGCGAGCGGGACGCGGTACGGCGAGCAGCTCACGTAGTCGAGCCCGATCCGGTCGCAGAACTCCACCGACGACGGCTCGCCCCCGTGCTCGCCGCAGATCCCGAGCTTGATCTCGGGCTTCGTCTCCCTCCCCCGCTCCACGCCGATCCGCATCAGGTCGCCGACGCCCTCCTGGTCGAGCGCCTCGAACGGGTTCCGGTCGAGCACGCCGTCCTCGAGGTAGAAGGTGAGGAACTTCCCCTCGGCGTCGTCGCGCGACATGCCGAGCGTCGTCTGCGTGAGGTCGTTCGTGCCGAACGAGAAGAAGTCGGCCACCTCGGCGATCTCGTCCGCGCGGAGCGCCGCGCGCGGCAGCTCGATCATCGTCCCGCACAGGTACTCGAGCTCCGGCGCCTCCTCCTCCAGCACGCGCTCGGTCAGCTCGCGTAGCCGCCGCAGCTCCTCGCGGAAACCGACGAGCGGATGCATGATCTCGACGAGTGGCGGATCGCCGCCGCGCTCCTGCACCGCCTTCGCCGCGCGCGCGATGGCGCGCACCTGCATCTCGTAGATCTCGGGCCACTGGATGCCGAGGCGGCAGCCGCGGGTGCCGAGCATCGGATTCGACTCGGAAAGGGCGCGGATCCGCTGCCGCATCCGCTCGTCCTTCGCCTCCTCGAGCGGCGGCAGGAACTCGTGCAGCGGCGGGTCGAGGAGGCGGATCGTGACCGGCAGCCCCGCCATCGCCTCGAAGATCGCCTCGAAGTCGGACTGCTGGAACGGAAGGAGCCGGTCGAGCGCGTCGCGCCGCCCCTCCTCGTCGCCCGCCAGGATCATCTCCTGCACGACGGGCAGCCGCTCCTCGCCGAAGAACATGTGCTCGGTGCGGCAGAGCCCGATCCCCTGCGCCCCGAACTCGCGCGCCTTCGCAGCGTCGTCGGCGTTGTCGGCGTTCGCGCGCACCTTGAGGCGACGGAGCTCGTCGGCCCACTCGAGGATCGTCTCGAAGTCCTCGTTGATCGCGGGCGGCACGAGCGGCACCTCGCCGACGATGACTCGGCCGGTGCCGCCGTCGATGGTGATGGTGTCGCCCTCCCGGAGCTTGTTGCCCCCGATGCGGACGGTCTTCTTGCGGCTGTCGATGTCGAGCCCCTCGCAGCCGGCGACGCAGGGCTTCCCCATGCCGCGCGCCACCACGGCGGCGTGGGACGTCATGCCCCCGTGGGCGGTGAGGACGCCCTGCGCCTGGATGAGGCCGTGGATGTCGTCGGGCGTGGTCTCCCAGCGGACGAGGATCACCGGCTCGCCGGCCTTCCCCCGCTCCTCGGCGCTGTCGGCGTCGAGCACGATCTTTCCGCAGGCCGCGCCGGGCGAGGCGTTGAGGCCGTGCGCCGCGACCTCGAACTCGGCGTCCGGGTCGATCCGCGGGTGCAGGAGCTGGTCGAGCTGGGTCGGGTCGATCCGCGCCACCGCCTCGTCGCGCTCGATCAGGCCCTCCGCGGTCATGTCCACGGCGCACCTGATCGCGGCCGCCGCCGTCCGTTTCGCGGTGCGGGTCTGGAGGAGGTAGAGCCGTCCCTCCTCGACGGTGAACTCGATGTCCTGCATGTCGCGGTAGTGGCGCTCGAGCGAGCCGATCGTCTCGAGGAGCTGGTCGTAGGCCTCCGGCATCAGCTGCTGCAGCTCGGCGAGCGGCTGCGGCGTGCGGGTCCCGGCGACGACGTCCTCGCCCTGCGCGTTGAGGAGGAACTCGCCGTACACGCCCTGCTCGCCCGTCGACGGATCGCGGGTGAAGCAGACGCCGGTCGCCGAGTCGTCGCCCTTGTTCCCGAACACCATCTGGACGACGTTGACCGCGGTGCCGAGGTCGTCGGGGATCTCGTAGGTGCGGCGGTAGACCTGCGCGCGCGGCGACTTCCAGGAGTCGAAGACGGCCGCGATCGCGAGCCTCAGCTGCTCGCGGGCGTCCTGCGGGAAGCCGTGCCCGGTCTCCCGTTCGTAGATCTCCCTCGCGCGCTCGACGGTGTCGTGGACGGCGAAGCTCTCGTGCGGGATCCCGTCGACGGTCTCGCCGAACATCTGGATCAAGCGGCGGTAGCAGTCGCGGGCGAACTCCTCGTTCCCGGTCGAGCGCGCGAGCCCGTCGACGGACTCGTCGTTGAGGCCGACGTTGAGGATCGTGTCCATCATCCCCGGCATCGACACTGCCGCCCCGGAGCGGACGGAGACGAGGAGCGGATCCTCGGGGTCGCCGAACCGCTTGCCCGCCCGTTCCTCGAGCCGCTCGACGTGCTCTGCGACTTCCTCGCCGAGCCCCTCGACCTCGCCTCCCGAGGCCATGTAGGCGCGGCAGGCGTCGGTCGTGATCGTGAACCCGGCGGGGACGGGGATGCCGAGCTGCGTCATCTCGGCGAGGCCGATCCCCTTGCCGCCGAGCAGCTCGCGGCCACCGTCGGCGGGCTCGTCGAAGTCGTAGACCAGGCGGGTCATGAGCGCAGATGTTGTCATACGGTCCAGCGTCGCCCGCCAAACCATCCGGCCGCCAGACGAGCTGCGTCCGCCGCCCTAGCTCCGCCGCCGGCGCCGGAACTCGGCGATCCAGGCGAGGCCGCGGAGCCCGATCCAGATCGGCGTGAGCAGGACGTAGAAGATGAAGTCGCCCAGGAGGAGGGCGAACCACCACAGGGCCCAGCGGCGCAGAGGGACCGGCGGCTTGCGTACCTGCGTCACCGCGCGGCCCCCGGCTTGGCCTCGCCGGCGCGTTCCTCGACCACGCGGAGGATCCGGTGGGCCGTCTCCTCGATCGACAGCTCCGAGATGTCGATCACCGGGCACTTCAGGCGGCGGTGGAGCTTCTCGGCCTGCTCGAGCTCCTCGTAGATCTCCACGAGCTCGGCGTACTGCCGGTTGCGCCCGGGCGCGCCCATGGCGCGGACGCGGGCACGGCGGATCTCGGCGAGCCGATCGGGGTCGATCGTGAGCCCGACGACCTTCGCCTGGTCGATCTCGAACAGCTCCGGCGGCGGGTCGATGCCCTTCACGACCGGCACGTTCGCGGCCTTGTGGCCGAGATAGCCGAGGTAGATGGAGAGGGGCGTCTTGGAGGTGCGCGAGACGCCGACGAGGACGACGTCCGCCTCGTGGAGGCCGTGCGCGACGCCGTCGTCGTAGCGGACGGCGAACTCGATCGCCTCCATCCGCTTGAAGTAGGCGGAATTGAGCGGCGGCCGCGAGCCCGGCGTCATCGTCGCCGCCTGGCCCGAGACGCGCGCGACCGCGTCGATCGGGTGGCCGAGGAGGTCGCAGTAGTGGAGCCGCGCGCGGCGGCAGAGGGTTCGCATCGCCTCGCGCAGCTCGGGCTGGACGAGCGTGTAGACGACGACGGCGGGGCGCCCGCGCATGCGGTTGACGGCGAGTTGGAGGTCGTCCTCGGACTCGACGCGCGGATGCCGGATCTCGACGAACTCCTGCTCCGGGAACTGCGCCTCGAGGGCCTGGACGAGTCGCGCCGCGGTCTCACCGGTGGCGTCGGAGACGACGTGGAGCTCGACCGGCGGGTTCGGCATGCGCGAGGCAGCGTAACCGGGGCGCGCCGCACGCCCATCCCAAACCCCCGCCCACCCGGGGCGGCGAGCGTAGGGCGGGATCCGTGACGGCGGTGTCGCAACTTCCCGTCGCGAAGCTGGAAAAGTCGCAAGCCTCCGGCCCGGAACCCGACCGTCCCTGCGGAACCGCCCGGGTAACCTCCGCCCCATGGCCGAGACGGCAAAGCCGCTGACGATGGACACCATCGTCTCCCTCTGCCGCCGCCGCGGCTTCGTCTTTCCGTCCTCCGAGATCTACGGCGGTCTCGGCTCGACCTACGACTACGGCCACTACGGCGTCCTGACGAAGAACAACATCCGCTCGCTCTGGTTCAACGCGATGGTGCAGGAGCGCGACGACATCGTCGCCCTCGACTCCGCGATCATCCTCAACCCGCGCGTCTGGGAGGCCTCCGGCCACGTCGCGGGCTTCACCGACCCGCTCGTCGACTGCCGCACGTGCAAGCTCCGCTTCCGCGCCGACCAGCTCGAGCTCGCGAGTTGCGGCCGCAAGCCGAGCAAGCGCCCCGGGGAAACGCCGGACTGCGACCTCACCGAGCCGCGCCAGTTCAACCTCATGTTCGAGACGCACGTCGGCGCGCTGCAGGACGAGAGCTCGGCCGCCTACCTCCGGCCCGAGACCGCGCAGGGCATCTTCGTCAACTTCAAGAACGTCGCCCAGCTCGCGCGCCGCAAGCCGCCGTTCGGCATCGCGCAGGTCGGCAAGTCGTTCCGGAACGAGATCACGCCCGGCAACTTTCTCTTCCGCCTCCGCGAGTTCGAGCAGATGGAGATGGAGTTCTTCGTGCCACCGGCCGACGCCGACGAGTGGCACCGCTACTGGATCGACGCGCGCCGCCGCTGGTACCTCGACCTGGGCCTGCGCGAGGAGAACCTCCGCGTCCGCGAGCACGGCGCCGACGAGCGATCCCACTACTCGCTCGCGACGAGCGACCTCGAGTACCTGTACCCCATCGGCTGGCAGGAGCTCGAGGGAGTCGCTAACCGGGGCGAGTACGACCTGACCCAGCACACCCGGGAGTCGGGGACGAAACTCGAGTGGATCGACCCCGACGGGACGCGCTACACCCCGTTTGTGATCGAGCCGGCGGTCTCCATCGACCGGATCATGCTCGCCTTCCTCTGCGACGCCTACGACGAGGAGGTCGTCGGCGACCGCGAGCGCGTCGTCCTGCGGCTCCATCCGCGCGTCGCCCCGGTCAAGGCGGCGATCCTTCCGCTCGTCCCCCGCGACGAGGGGATGGCCACGCGGGCACGCGCTCTCTACGAGGAGCTACGCGGCTGGCACGTCGTCGAGCACGACGACAGCGGCCAGATCGGCAGGCGTTACCGCCGGCAGGACGAAATAGGGACGCCGTGGGCCTTCACCATCGACGACCAGACGCTCGAGGACGAGACTGTGACCGTGCGCGATCGAGACTCGCTCGCGCAGGAACGCCTTCCGATCGGCGGGGTGCGGGAATGGCTGGACGACGCGCTGCGGCAGGACTGGGCCTCGCCGCACTCGCGCTGACGACGGCCGGCTGCGGCCTCGGCAGCACGAAGACCGTGACCGTGAAGTCACGCACGATCACGACCACCGTCACCGTGACCACGACGGCAGCGGCGACGGCCGCGAAGCCGTGCACGGGCGAGCAGCTCTCGGGAACGTTCGCGCTGGTGCCGGGCAGCGCCGGCGCCGGCCAGATCGAGTACGCCCTCACGCTGACGAACACCTCGCAAAGCGCGTGCTACGTCCGGGGAATCCCGAGGGCGACGCTGCTGGACGCGTCCGCAGGGGCGCTGCCGACCCACGTCACCGCGGCGGGCAGGGAGACGCCTGCGCGAGTCGTGCTCGAGCCCGGCGCTGCGTCCGTCGCTCATGCCCGCTTCTCCCCCGACGTGCCGGGGCAGGGCGACTCTCAGTCGGGGGCGTGCCAACCGCAGGCACACACGCTCCAGGTGACTCCGAACGGCGGCGGCGTGACCGATGCGGCGATCAAGCCGTCGACGAGCGTATGCGAGCAGGGCGCCCTGCACTTCGAGGCGCTCGGCTACGCGGGCTGATCAGGCGCTGCGGCGCGTCAGCGTCCGCAGCCGGAAGCCGCCGTGGTACTCGTACGAGGCGGTGACGACATGCAGGGCATCCCGCAGCGCCCGCTCGGACAGGCCGAGCCCCGCCGCGTCTGCGAGCGGATGTGCCAGCAGCGTCTCGATCCCGGCGATCCCGTCGGCGGCGAGCGCAAGCGCCTCCGTCGCCGGTGCGCATCGCGCGCAGACAGCGCCGCCGGACCGCGTGGAGTAGCCGACGAGCGGTTCATCCTCGGCGCCGCACTCGGCGCAGGCCGACACGTGCGGCAGATAGCCCGCGAGCCAGAGAAGCTTGAGCTGGAACGCGAGCCCGAGCGGGTCGAGAGCCGGCGCCCCGGCGCCATGCGGTGTGCCGTCGAGGAGGTCGAGGTAGCGCGTGAGCGCGGTGAATGCCCGCTCATTTGCCTCTTCCTCGCTGAAGAGGCGCAGCATCGCCTCGGCGCCGATCATCCCGACCGAAAAGCGGTAGTAGTCCTCCCGCGCCTCCCGGTGCGAGCGGACGAGCTGCGCCGCGGTCACCGTCTCGAGCTCGCCGCGGCCACGGTGCAGGACGAGCTCGACGTGCGAGAGCGGCTCGAGCCGCGCTCCGAAGCGGGACATCGTCTTCCGCACGCCCTTGGCGAGGGCCCCGACGCGGCCGTGCGCCTCGGTGTAGAGGTGGAGGACGCGGTCGGCCTCGCCGAACCGGATCGACCGGAGCACGACGGCCTCCGTGCTGTACGCCCGTCCGGCCATGTCCCACGCAGTCTAGGGACGGCGCCGGGCAGGGAACGATCCCGCGACTTTCCTCGTTATAAGTCGTAATGCCACGGATTCAGATCTATACGACGCGCTGGTGCGGCTTCTGCGTCCGGGCGAAGACGCTGCTTCAGTCCCGCGGACTGCCGTACGAGGAGATCGCCCTGGACGACGATCCGGCCTTCCGGAAGACGGTCTACGACGCCACCGGCGCCTGGACGGTGCCGCAGATCCTGATCGACGACCGGCCGATCGGCGGCTACACCGAGCTCTGGCGCTTGGACCGCGAGGGGCGCCTCGAGGACCTGCTCGCGGCCTGAGCCGGCTGGCACGTCGGGCAGAACCACGTCGTCCGGCCGGCGACGTGCGTGCGGGAGATGGGCTTCCCGCAGCGCTCGCACGGCTCGCCGGCCCGTCCGTAGACGCGGAACTCGTCCTGCATCGAGCCGCCGCTGCCGTCGGGCAGCCGATAGTCCCGCAGCGTCGACCCCTGCCGCGCGAGACCGTGCTCGAGCGCGGCGCGGATCGCACGGTGCAGCCGCCGCAGCTCCGCGCGGTCGAGGCTCGCCGCCGGGCGCAGCGGGTTGAGCCTCGCCCGCCACAACGCCTCGTCGGCGTAGATGTTCCCGATCCCGGCGAGCGTGCGCTGGTCGAGGAGCGCCGCCTTGAGCGACGTGCGACGACCCGCCAGGCGCTCGCCCAGACGCGCCGCCGTGAACAGCGCGTCGAGCGGCTCGTCGCCCACCCTCGCGCTCAGGTAAGGCTCCGCCTCGCCCGGCTCGAGCAGGAGCCAGGTGCCGAAGCGACGCACGTCGCGATAGGCGACGTCCGATCCGTCGTCTAACGTGACAACGGCACGCCGGTGCGGATCGTCCTGGAGCGAGCCGCCCGGCGCATGCAGGAGGCTTCCCGTCATCCGGAGGTGGATCAGGAGAACGCGACCGCTCTCGAACCGAACAACGAGATACTTGCCTCGCCGCTCGACAGCCGCGGCGCGCTCGCCTTCGAGCTCGGCTGCCACCTCGGCCGGCTCGTACGGACGGACCAGTCGCGGATCGTCGATCGTCACGTGCTCCAGGCGTCGGCCGACAAGCGCGGGCTCGAGCTGCCTGCGGACGCTCTCGACCTCCGGCAGCTCCGGCATCGGGCCAGCGTAGTCGCGCGGCGGCGCCGTGCCGAGCGCCCTACGGGGCCACGAGAGGCTGGCCGGGAATGCCGCGCGACGGCGCCTTGCCGCCGAGCCAGGCGTTCACCGTCGCGCCGACGTCGGCGAACTCGCCCTCGTGCACCTGGCCGGCTGCGTTCCGGCCCTCGACGTAGGCGAGCAGGAGCGCGTACTCGCGGGAGTGGTCGGTCGACGGCGTCGTCGGGTCGCACCCGTGGTCCGACGTGACAATCAGGAGGTCGCCGGGACGGAGCGCGTCGAGCAGGTCCGGCAGGCGCCGGTCGAAGTCCTGCAGGCAGCGGTGGAAGTTCACCGGGTCGTTCCGGTGGCCCCAGAGCATGTCGGTCTCGACGAGGTTCACGAAGACGAACCCGTCGTCCACCTCCCGCAGGAGCCGCTCGGTCACCTGGATGCCCTCGATGTTCGACTTCGTCGGCTGCGAGTCGTCGATGTCCTGCCCGGCGAAGATGTCGCCGATCTTGCCGACGCCGTAGACCTTCGTGCCCGCCTCGCGCACCAGGGTCAGGTAGTTGGGCCGCCGAGGCTCGAGCGAGAAGTCGTGGCGGTTGGGCGTGCGGACGTAGTTGCCGGGCTCGCCGGTGAAGGGCCGAGCGATGACGCGCCCCACGGCGTGTTTCCCCGTGAGGATCTCGCGGGCCGCGCGGCAGCCGTCGTAGAGCTCGTCGAGGGGAATCGTCTCCTCGTGCGCTGCGATCTGGAAGACCGAGTCGGCGGAGGTGTAGACGATCCACTTGCCCGTTCGCTGGTGCTCCTCGCCGAGCTCCTGGATGATTTCCGTGCCCGAGGCAGCCTTGTTGCCGAGCACGCCCCGTCCGGTCTTGTGCATGAACGGGTCGATGACGTCGTGCGGGAAGCCGTGCGGGTAGGTCGGAAACGCCTGCGCCGTGACGATTCCCATGTGCTCCCAGTGGCCGGTCGTCGTGTCCTTCCCCTTCGAGCGCTCGAACAGCCGACCGGCGACCGCGGGGGCCCCTGGCTGCGGCGGACAGCCCTCGAGCGGCTCCACGTTGCCCAGCCCGAGCGCCTCGAGACTCGGCAGGTCGAGGCCGCCTACGGCGCGCGCGACGTTGCCGAGCGTGTCAGAGCCCTCGTCGCCGTACTGTCCGGCGTCCGGCAGCTCGCCGACTCCGACAGCGTCGAGCACGATGACGCACGCCCTGGGCACCGGGCTATTCTAGGTAGCCCGTGTCCAACGTCCTCGGCCTTCTCGCTTTCGTCCTCTACGTCCTCGCCATCGTCGGGACCGCTGCGGGCGTGACCTGGCTCGTCGTCCGGTTCACGCCGTCCCGCAAGCCCCGCGGCTCCGCGCCGAGCTAGACCGGCGCGAGTGGCAACACGTCGGCGAGCGGCGTGTAGTCGAGGCCGTGCGCCTCTGCGACCGCCTCGTACGTGATCTTCCCGTCGAGGACGTTCACGCCCCTCCCGAGCGAAGGATCGCTCGCGACCGCCTCCGCCAGGCCGTGGTCGGCGATCGCCTCGACGTACGGCAGCGTCGCGTTGGTGAGCGCCTTCGTCGAGGTGACAGGGACCCCGCCCGGCATGTTCGCGACGCAGTAGTGGACGATCCCGTCGACCTCGTAGACCGGATCGGAATGCGTGGTCGGGTGCGCCGTCTCGATGCAGCCGCCCTGGTCGATGGCGACGTCGACGATCACGGCGCCGGGCTGCATGTCCGAGAGCATCGCGCGGCTGATGAGCTTCGGGGCCCGCGCACCCGGGATGAGCACGGCACCGATCACGACGTCGGCATGCGTGATGGTCTGCTCGATCTCGAGGCTCGACGACATGAGGAGGCTGACGCGGCCCGAGAGGATCTCGTCGAGGTGCCGCATCCGGTCGATCGAGCGCTCGAGCACCGTCACTCGAGCGCCGAGCCCGAGCGCGATGATCGCGGCGTTGTAGCCGACTATCCCACCCCCGAGGACGACGACGTGGCCGGGCAGGACACCCGGGGTCCCGGCCAGGAGCACGCCGCGGCCGCCGAGGGGCTTCTCGAGGAAGTGCGCCGCCGCCTGCGGTGCGAGCCTGCCCGCGATCTCGCTCATCGGCGCGAGCAACGGCAGCCGGTGGTCGTCCGTCTCGACCGTCTCGTAGGCGACGGCGGCGATCCCGCTGTCCGCGAGCGCCCGCGTGAGCGGCTCGTCGGCCGCGATGTGGAGATAGGTGAAGAGCACGAGCCCCTCGCGCAGGCGCGAGTACTCCGGCTCGATCGGCTCCTTCACCTTGAGCAGAAGATCGGTCTGCCCCCAGACGTCCTCGACCGAGCCGATGCGCGCGCCGGCCCGCTCGTAGTCCGCGTCGGCGAACGCACTGCCTTCCCCGGCTGCTTGCTCGACGAGAACCTCGTGACCGCGCTGGATCAGCTCGCGGGCGCCCGCCGGGGTGAGCGCGACACGGTACTCGTCGGTCTTGATCTCCTTCGGAACGCCGATCCGCAAAGCTCGAAGACACTATCTCTCCGGCGTGCGGGAACGAAGCCGCAACGAACTCGCCGGCGATTCGCAACGGCGCGACACGGCTCCGACACTCCTCCGGCGGTAGCCTCGACCGCGAGGGCGGAGGGATCGTCCCCACCCAGAGGGCGGGGGTGCGGGTTGCGCCGGCCTACGCCGACCCTGGGGACGCCGGACGGCTCACGAGGTAGAGCAGCAGGCCGGCCAGCGTCTTGGCGTCCTCGATCTCGTGCAGCCTCTCCTCGATCTCCGAGACCGGCCAGCGGACGAGCTCCAGCTCCTCGTCCGGGGCCGGCGAGGCTTCGCCGCGCTCGACTCCCTCCGCCACAAAGAGGTGCATCCGCTCCCGGCAGAAGCCCGGCGTCGTCCAGAACGACGCCAGCTCCCGCCAGTCGCCGCCGCCCAGGCCGCACTCCTCCTTCAGCTCCCGCTGCGCGGTCGCAAGCGGCACCTCGCCCGGCTCCGCCGTTCCCGCCGGTAGCTCCAAGAGGCGCTTCCGGGTCGCCTCGCGCAGTTGCCGGACGAGCGCGACACATCCCTCCTCGTCCACAGCGACGACGGCAACCGCGCCGGGATGCTCCACGATCTCGCGCTCGTGCTCGCCCCAGCGTTCGACGGTCAGGCCGAGCAGCCGCCCGTCGTACACGCGCCGCGCCGAGTCCGGCTCGAGGCTCATGCGCGCGCCGCCTCCACCAGGGCCACCGTGACGTCGACCATCGCTTCCAGATCCGTGACCGCGATGCGCTCGTCCGGGCTGTGGAAGTCGTAGACGCCGTGGGTGAGATTGAGACAGCGGAGCCCACGCTCGTTGAAGACGTTCGCGTCGGCGGCCCCGCCCGAGAGGCCGTAGCGCACCTCGTGGCCGCAGCGCCCGAGAGCGCCGGCGGCGAGCCCGACGACGTCGTCGCTCTTCGCGAAGCGGTAGCCGCGGTACGTCTTCCGCAACTCGCTCTGCAGCTCGCACTCGGTCTCGCTCGCGGCGAACGCGCAGGCGTCGAGCATCTCCTGCACGAGATCGCCGAGCTTGCGCTCGTCGTGGGAGCGCGCCTCGGCGAGGAACGAGCACGTGTCGGGGACGATGTTCCCCGCCGTTCCGCCCCGGATGACGCCGACGTTCGAGGTCGTGACCTCGTCGACCCGGCCGAGCCGGAAGTCGGCGATCGCCCTCGCCGCCGCCTGGATCGCCGACCGGCCCTCCTCGGGCGCCATTCCCGCGTGGGCGGCGCGTCCGTGGAAGGTGATCTCGAGCCCCTGCGCGAACGGCGCGCCGAGGATGATCTCGCCGATCGCTCCCTCCTGGTCGTACACGAAGCCGAGCTCGGCGTGCAGTCGCGCATGGTCGAACGCCGCGGCGCCGAGCAGGCCGATCTCCTCCTGGCGCGTGAACAGCAGCTCGAGCCCGGCATGCGGGACGTTCTCGACGAGGACCCGGCGCGTCCCTTCGAGCATCTGCACCACCGCGGCCTTGTTGTCGCCGCCGAGGATCGTGCCGCCCGCGTTCCGGATCACGCCGTCCTCGACGACCGGCCGGAGCTCGCCGGCCGGCGGCACCGTGTCGAGGTGGGCGCAGAAGAAGAGCGGCGTCCCCTCCACGCTCGGCTCGAGCCGCACGTAGACGTTGCCGAACCCGTCTTCGTCCGCCTCGAGACCCAGGCCGCTCAGGTAACGGAGCACGACATCCGCCACACCGCGCTCCTCGCCGGACGGGCTCGGGATCGCGGCGAGCTCGAGAAAGAGGTCGACCGCCTCGGACACGCGCCGATCCTACGGGGCGGCGCTTACGCGGCGACGCGCTCGCCGGAGCGCGAGCGGGCGCGGTCGAGCGCGGCGCCCACGAAGCCGCGGAAGAGCGGCGCCGCCCGCGTCGGCCGCGACTTGAACTCCGGGTGGAACTGGCTCGCCACGAACCACGGATGCTCGGGCAGCTCGACGATCTCGACGAGCCGGCCCTCCTGGAACGTCCCGCTCACGACGAGCCCGCTCTCGACCAGCCGGTCGCGGTATGTGTTGTTCACCTCGTAGCGGTGCCGGTGCCGCTCGTGGATCGTCGCCTCGCCGTACAACTCACGCGTCCGCGTGCCGTCCGCGACCTCGACCGCCTGCGCGCCGAGCCGCATCGTGCCGCCCAGGTCCTCGATCCCCTTCTGCTCGGGCAGCAGGTCGATCACCGGATACGGCGTCTCCGGGTCCATCTCCGTCGAGTTCGCGCCTTCGAGCCCGACGACGTGCCGCGCGAACTCCGACACGGCCACGTGCATGCCGAGGCAGATCCCGAGGTACGGGATCCGCCGCTCGCGGGCGACGCGGCACGCGAGGATCTTCCCTTCCCACCCGCGCGAGCCGAACCCGCCCGGCACGAGCACGCCGTCGACGTTCTCGAGCAGCTCGGCCGTCTCGTCGTAGGACATGTCCTCAGCGTCGACCCAGCGCACCCGCACCGCGCAACCGTGCTCGAGCCCCGCGTGCTTGAGCGCCTCGTGCACCGAGAGATAGGCGTCCTGCAGCTTCACGTACTTGCCGACGAGCGCGATCTCGACCACCTCGCGCCGGGCGTGGACGCGCTCGAGCAGCTCGTCCCAGTCGGACAGGTCCGGCTCGCCGAGCTCGAGGCCGAGCCGCTCGCCCACGAGCCGGTCGAGCCCCTCCCGCTCCAGCACGCGCGGCACCTCGTACACGTCGGCGACGTCCGGACTGGCGACGACGGCGCCGGGATCGACGTCGGCGAAGAGCGCGATCTTGTCGCGGATGTCGCGCGAGAGCTCCTCGTGCGAGCGGCAGACGACGACGTCGGGATGGATGCCGATCCGGCGCAGCTCGTTCACGGAGTGCTGGGTCGGCTTCGTCTTCAGCTCGCCGGCCGCCTCGATGAACGGGACGAGCGTCACGTGGACGTAGACGACGTTCTCGGGGCCGACCTCGCGCCGGAACTGGCGGATCGCCTCGAGGAACGGCTGCGACTCGATGTCGCCCACCGTGCCGCCGATCTCGGAGATGACGACGTCGGCGGGGCTCGCCTGGGCGGCGCGGCGGATGCGCGCCTTGATCTCGTTCGTGATGTGCGGGATCACCTGCACCGTCGCGCCCAGGAAGTCGCCCTTGCGCTCCTTGCGCAGGACCGTGTCCCAGATCGCGCCGGCGCTGTGGCTCGCGCTGCGGAGGAAGTTCTCGTCGACGAAGCGCTCGTAGTGCCCGATGTCGAGGTCGGTCTCGGCCCCGTCCTCGGTCACGAACACCTCGCCGTGCTGGAACGGGCTCATCGTCCCGGGGTCGACGTTGAGGTACGGGTCGAACTTCTGGAGCTGGACCCGCAGCCCGCGTGCCTTGAGCAGGCGACCGAGCGAGGCGGCGACGATTCCCTTCCCCAGAGCCGACACGACGCCCCCGGTCACAAAGACGTACTTCGGGGCCCGTGAGCTCACGGGATTTCAGGGTAGCACCCCCTACGGTCGAACACTGTCTGCGGACGCCTACTCCGTCTCGTGGGGCGCGCGGACGAGCGCGGCGAGCTTCGCGAGTGCATCCGACGGGAAGTGGCGGCGAATGCCGCCGAAGCGCGGCGCCTCGCAGACGAGCGTCGCCGCCGCCCCATCCTCCGTCGGCTCGAGGTCGAGCTCGACGGCGAGATGCTCGCCGGTCATCTGGAACACGAGCCTCCGCTCGGTCTCGACCTCGAGCACGAGGAGGCTGCCGGTCAGGTCGGGGCGCCGGCGGAGGCTCGGCTTCATCGCGCCCTCGATCTGCCAGTGCGCGCCCGGAGCGAGCGCGTTCCGCACGCTCGGATCCACCCGCAGGACGCCCGGCCACCAGTCGGCGAAGCGCTGCGGGTCGGCGAGCACGGCCCAGACCTCCTCGACCGTGGCGGGCAGGACGCGCCTAGCCTCGTACCGCGGCAAGGAACTCCTGTCCGCCGAGCATCCGCTCGAGCTCGGACTTGCGCTCCTCTTCGCCGAGCCGCTCGATCCGGGTGTGGGTCGGGTCTCCGGGGGTCTTCTCCACGCGGAAATGCCGCTCGGCAAGCGACGCGATCTGCGGCAGATGGGTGATCGTCACGACCTGGGCGTGCTCGGCGAGGCGCTGCAGCAATCGCCCGACGGCGTGCGCCGTCTCCCCTCCGATCCCCGCGTCGATCTCGTCGAACACGAGCGTCTCCCCGCCGGCCACGGCTGCGATTGCGAGCGCGATGCGCGAGAGCTCGCCGCCCGAGGCGGTGTCCGCGACCGGCGCGAACGGAAGGCCTGCGTTGGGGCGGACGAGGAACGCGGCCTCGTCGGCGCCGGTCGCTCCGGTCTCGTCCCGCTCCCGCAACTCGCAGAGGAACTCGCCCTCCCCCATGCCGACGTCGCGCAGCTCGGCGGCGACGGCATCGGCGAACGCGGGCGCCGCCGCGTTGCGCTCGGCGCGCAGCTCGAGCGCGACCGCGTGGACGCGTGCCTCGGCGTCCGCGAGCTCCCGGGCGGCGACCTCGGCCGGGTCGGATCCGTCCTCGAGGGCCGCGAGCGCGGCCTGCGCCTCCTCGCGCCGCGCGAGCAGCTCCTCGTACGTCGCGCAACGGAAACGGCGCTTCGCCTCGGCGATCCGGTCGAGCTCGGCTTCGAGCTGCTCGAGGCGTGTAGGCTCGGACTCCAGCGAGGCGAGGAAGGCGTGGAGATCCGACGCCGTCTCGCGCAGGCGCAGCTCCGCGTCGCGCAACTCGTCACCCGCCCGCTGCAGCTCGGGAGCGAGGCGCTCGAGGTGCGCGACCGAGCGCTCGGCCTGCGCGACGAGCCCGGTGGCGCCTTCGCCCTCGTCCGGGGCGAGGGCCGACGCGGCCGCTGCGGCCCCGGCGGCGAGCTCGGCGACGTGCCGGTGGCGCTCGCGCTCGCTGCGCAGCCGCTCCTCCTCCCCCGGCTCCATGCCGCCGGTGTCCTCGACGAGCGCCCGCAGCTCCGCGAGCCGGGCCTCGGCGAGCGCGGCGTTCGCGGTCAGATCGTCGTGCCGGCGCTGCGCCGCCAGCAGATCGCGCCACGCGGCACGCGCTGCCGCGCGCCGCGCGAGCTGCTCTTCGCCGCAGAAGCGGTCGAGCACCTCGAGCTGGTGCGACGGCCGCGCGAGCCGGCGCTGCTCGAACTGGCCCGACATCGCGACCACGCGCTCGACCGCGGCGGCGACGTCCTCCCGCGCGGCCGCCCGTCCCCAGGCGTAGGCGCGCGTGCGGCCGTCGGCGAACACGCGCCGGGCCGCGACGAGGGCGTCCTCGTCCTCCGGGCGCAGCTCGTCGAGCGCCTCGAGATCGTCCGGGAGGTCGAGCTCCGCCTCGACGTACGCCTCCTCGCCGGCCGCGCCGACGTAGGAGTCGTCGCCCCTCGCGCCGAGCAGCAGCCCGAGCGCCTGCGCGAGGATCGTCTTGCCCGCGCCGGTCTCGCCGGTGATCGCGTTCAGGCCGGGACCGAGCTCGAGCTCGGCCTCGCGGATGAGGACGAGATTCTCGATACGGAGCCGCCGCAGCACGCAGCCGATCGTAGTCCCGCCACCCGACGCCAGCCATTGGCTCTTTTGGGCACGGCCGGTAGCTGCTGCCGGACATGTCTCCTCAAGACGTGGCCGGAACCTGGTTCCGGACGTATCTCGTTCGGCCAGTGGCTAGAAAGTGCACGTCTACCCGATGCTGAGGGCAAACAGCCGTTCTTCAGGCCTGGCCTCCCACGAGCCTACCGACCGTTTCGGACACGGCCGGAACCTGGTTCCAGACGTGTCCGATGAGGTCAATGTGTCTGCCGCCCTGCCGGAGCCCGTCCGCGACGGGCGCCACGGGAACGCCGTCCCATGTCTCCTCCATGCCCGCCATTACGGGCGCGAGGTGAACGTCTCGCGGTAGCGGCCGAAGAACGTCGTCTCCGGCAGTGTCGCGAGCAGGCTCCGCTGGTCGCCGAGGCGGATCGACAGCGAGCGGTCCGGCGCCAGGTCGCCGGCGCGGTGCCCGTCGACCAGGACGGCGGCGCCGACGTCCGCGGTCACGTTCTGCACGGTCAGCTCCGCTCCCCGTGACACGACGAGCGGCCGCGCCTCGAGCGAGTGCGGCGCGATGAACGTGATCGCCATCGCGTCGAGCCCGCGCACGAGCACAGGGCCGCCGTTCGAGAGGTTGTACGCGGTGGAGCCGGCAGGCGTGGAGCAGATCATCCCGTCGCAGGAGACGACGCCCAGATCCTCGCCCGCGATCGACCAGCCGAGCTCGATCATCCGGCCGAGCGTCGAGCTCGTCGCGACGACGTCGTTCACCGCCACGAACGTCTCCCCGTCGAGCTGCGCCTCCAGCGTCGGCTGCTCGATCGTGCGGTACTCGCCCGCGAAGACGCGGGCCAGGTCTGCCTCGAGCCGCTCCGGCACGATGGAGGCGAGGAAGCCGACACGGCCGTAGTTGATCCCGATCACCGGGACGCCGGTGCCGAGCAGCCGCGCGAGCGTGCGGAGGATCGTCCCGTCGCCGCCGACGGCGACCGCGAGCTGGGCGCGCTCGGGCTCGCCGACGAGCGCGACCCGTGAAGCCTCCGCGACGGCCCGCACCCGCTCGACGGCTCCATGGACGTCGACGCGGCCGTGCGCGACGACCGCGGCCGTCTCAACCGGCGAGTGCGTGCTCGATTCGCTCGTCGAGGTCATCGGGAAGCGTCGGTTGCTCGGACTGCACGAGGTGGAGGAAGATCTCCCGGTTCCCCTTCGGGCCCGGGAGCCCCGAGTCTACGACGCCGCGGATGCTCGCTCCCCACGACAGCGCGGCCTCCGCCACCTCGCGCACGACGCGCCGCCGCACCTCGTCGTCGCGGACGACGCCTCCCTTCCCCACGTCGGCGCGGCCCGCCTCGAACTGCGGCTTCACCAGCACAACCGCCTGCCATCCGGGCGAGCACAGGCGGAGAACCGGCGGCAGCGCGAGCCGAACCGAGATGAAGGAGACATCGCAGACCGCGAGCTGCGGCGCGAACCGGAGCCCGGCCAGCGTCCGCGCGTTCGTCCGCTCGAGCACCGTGACCCGCGCGTCGCCACGGAGGCGCGGATGAAGCTGGCCGTAGCCAACGTCGAGCGCGATCACGCGTGCGGCGCCGCGCTGGAGGAGGACGTCCGTGAAGCCGCCGGTGGACGCGCCGACGTCGACGCAGTCGAGCCCGGCGGGATCGACGCCGAGCAGGTCGAGCCCGTGCGCGAGCTTCTCCCCGCCCCGCGAGACGTACTCGCGCCCTCGCTCGACGACGAGCTCGGCGTCCTCCGCCACCTGCTGGCCGGGCTTGTCGTAACCGGGGACGAGCCCCGCCATCACGAGCGCCTGCGCCTGCGCCCGCGACTCCGCGAGCCCCCGCTCGACGAGGAGGAGGTCGAGCCGCTTCTTCAAGCCGTGCGGACGGCAAGGCCGTCGACGATCTCGCGCAACACGGAGGTGTCCGCGTCGACCTCGACGAGCCGCGCGCGCGCACGCTCGGCTGCCTCGTCGGCGTAGCGCCGGGCGCCCTCGGTGCCGTGCTCGCGGACGTAGCCGTCCTCGTCGAGGATGTCGTCGACGATCTGGAACAGCAGCCCGAGCTCCTCCGCGAACGCGCGCCACGGCGCCTGCTCCGCCTCGGGCAGCTCGGCCGCCCACAGCGCCATCGTCACCGACGCGTAGAAGAGCCTCCCGGTCTTGAGCCGGTGGACTGCCGCCAGGTCATAGCCGTCGACCATCGTGTCCAGGTACTGGCCGCCGATCATCCCCAGGGTCGCCTCGGCCAGCTCGCGCGCGACCGCCGACGACTCGTAGCGCGCGGCGAGCCGGAACGCCTCAGCGAGCAGCGCGTCGCCGGCCAGGACGCCGACGCCTTCGCCGAACTTCTTCCACGTCGAAGGCTGCCCACGGCGCTCGCCGTCGTCGTCCATCGCCGGCAGGTCGTCGTGGACGAGCGAGAACGTGTGGACGAGCTCGATCGCGAGCGCCGCCGGCATCACCTGCTCCACCGGCGCGCCGAGCGCCTCCCCGACGGCGAGCGCGATCACCGGACGCACCCGCTTGCCGCCGACGTCCAGCGAGTAGCGCACGGACATCGCCTGCCCGTGCAGCTCCGGCCAGAGATCGAGCCGCTCCAGCGCCTCCTCGGAGAGCGCCTTCAGCTCCTCAGGACTGTGCATCCGCCTCCGCCTCCCGCTGGGCGCGCGTCAGCTCGTCCTCCACGGCCTTGGCGAGCTCGGACAGCTCGCCGAGCAGCTCGATTGCGCGCTCGGGCGAGCCCGCCTCTCCCTCGCCGATCTGCTCGAGCTCCTGGCGCACCTCCTCCACCCGCGCCAGCAGCTGCTCCGCGCGCGTCAGGGCGTCGTCCGGCCCGACGCTCATCGCGCCTCCTCCCGCACGAGCCTGCCCAGGATCCCGTTCACGAGCTTCGCAGCATCCTCGGATGCGTAGCGCTTCGCAAGCGTCACCGCCTCGTCGAGGACGACCTCGACCGGCACTTCGCCCTCGTCGAGCTCCTCGAGCGCCACGCGCAGGACGTTCCGCTCGACCGCGCCGAGGCGGTCCGCCGTCCAGTCGTCGGAGGCGGTCGTGATCCGTGAGTCGAGCTCCGCCGCGCGCTCGGTCACGGCCTGGGAGAGGTGACGCGTGTAGTCGTCGACGTCGCCCTCGTAGAGCGACCCGAGCGGCCTGCCGGTGACGTCCCACTGGAAGAGCATGAAGACCGCGGCCCGGCGCGCCTCGCGGCGGCTGATGCCGTTACTCGACACGCTCGAGCGCCTCCACCGTCACGTCGACCGTCTCGACCTCGACATCGCACATCCGCGCCAGCGCGTCGGCCACCCGCTCCTGCACGGCCGCTGCCGTGGCGGGAAGGACGCGGCCGTACGCGACGGCCAGCTGGAGGTCTGCGCGGGCACGGCCGTCCTCGAGCTCGACGCCGAGCCGGCGCCGTCCCTTGCGCAGCCGGGCGCCGTCGACCGACTCGACCGCCCGCCGGACGATCTCGGCGAGCGCGACCTCGCTCACGCGCACGGAGCCGTCGGGCTCCTCGACGAGGACGCGGCTCACGAGCCGGCCAGCGCCGGCAGCCGCGCGCCGGCCTCCTCGAGGAAGGACGTCGAGTAGTCGCCGCTCCGGAACTCCTCGCTCGCGAGGATCTCGAGCGCCGCCTCGCGGGTCGTCGGCAAACCGGCGACCTCGAGCTCGGTCAGGGTCCGGAGCGCGCGGGCGATCGCCGCCTCGCGCGTCTCGTCGCGGACGATCACCTTCGCGATCAGCGAGTCGTAGTGCGGCGAGATGACCGTCCCGTCCTCGACGAACGTGTCGACGCGCACGCCCGGCCCGAGCGGCGGCCGGAAGCGCTCGATCAGACCGGGCGCCGGCGCGAAGCCGCGCGTCGGATCCTCCGCGTTGATCCGGACCTCGATCGCGTGCCCGCGGCGGGCGGCGCGTCCGGTGACCGGGAGCGGCTCGCCCGCGGCGACCCGCACCTGGAGCCGCACGAGATCGAGCCCGGTGACCGCCTCGGTCACAGGATGCTCGACCTGGAGGCGCGTGTTGACCTCGATGAACGAGAACGAGCCGTCGGGCCCCACGAGGAACTCGAACGTGCCGGCGTTGCGGTAGCCGAGGTGCCGGCACGCGCGCTCGGCCGCTGCCTCCATCTCCTCGCGCAGCTCGGCGTCGAGGGCCGGCGAGGGCGTCTCCTCGATCAGCTTCTGGTGCCGCCGCTGGATCGAGCATTCGCGCTCGCCGCACGTGAGGACACCGTCGTGCTCGTCGCAGATCACCTGGATCTCGACGTGGCGCGCGGAGGTGATGACCTTCTCGACGTAGAGCGTCCCGTCGCCGAAGGCGGACAGCGCCTCCGAGGCGGCCCGGTCGTACAGGCTCACAAGATCGGCGGGGTCTTCCACCCGCCGCATGCCGCGCCCACCGCCGCCGGCCGCGGCCTTGAGGAGCACCGGGTAGCCGAGCTCGTCCGCCGCTGCGCGTGCTTCCTCGACACTCGCGGTCTCGTCGGTCCCGGGTGCGAGCGGCACGCCGGCCGCGCGCATCTCCGCCTTCGCGCGCGCCTTGTCCCCCGTCTTCTCCATCACCTCGGCCGTGGGGCCGATGAAGACCAGGTCGTGCTCCTCGCAGGCTCGGACGAAGTCGGCGTTCTCGGAGAGGAAGCCGTAGCCGGGGTGGACGGCCTCGCAGCCGGTCGTCTCGGCGGCAGCGACGAGCGCGGCGATGCTGAGGTAGCTCTCGGCGGCGGGAGGCGGGCCGATGCGGACGGCCCGGTCGGCGAGCCGCGTGTGGAGGGCGCCCTCGTCGGCCGTCGAGTAGACCGCGACCGCCTCGATCCCGAGCTCATGGAGCGCCCGGATCACGCGGACGGCGATCTCGCCCCGGTTCGCTACGAGGACGCGGCTGAACACGCGGCGGAGTCTACGGATAGGGCCTCTCGGTCACGACCTCGCCCCGACTGGGCCGCCAGCGGCGGAGGGTGAGCATCCCTCCCGCGAGATCCCACTCGACGTAGACAGCTTCTTCGAGGTCGACCGAGTAGACGTCGACGTCCGTACGGCCGCCCTCCCACCAGCCTCCGGCGGCGTCGCTCGTCGAGACACGGCCGTAGAGCTTCAGCTCCGGCTCTCCCTCGTCCGGCGCGGTCACGACGGACTGGAGCGCCACCCGTTGATCCCGGCGCAGGTCGCGTGCTTTCCCGGAGCGCGTCATCACGCCGATCACCAGCTCGCGGTCGAGGAAGAAGACGCCGATTGGACTGACGCGTGGCGAGCCGTCGGCGCGCAGGGTTCCGAGGAGGGCCAGCCCGGCCGCGAGGCGCTCCCGCCCCAACCGTGCCAGCTCGGGCGCCTCGGCTTCGAGCCGAGCCCAGGTCACAAGGTGGGCCGGGTGAGCGGCTCGAGCTCGAACAGCAGCTGGCCGAACTCGACGGGCTGGGCATTCTCGGCGTGGACGGCGCGCACGACTCCTTCGACGTCCGCCTTGACCTCGTTCATGAGCTTCATCGCCTCGAGGATGCAGAGGGTCTGTCCCGGCCCGACGACGTCGCCGACCTCGACGAAGGACGGCGCTCCCGGCTGGGGGGAGCGGTAGAAGGTGCCGACCATCGGCGACTCGACCCGGACGAGGGTGCCGGTGACGGCGGCTGTGGCGGTCTCCTCCGGCTCGGGCAGCGCGAGCGGAGCCTGCCCGGGCGCGCCGGCAGGCAGGTCCGGGGTTGAGCGGACCGTGACCCGCATTCCGTCCTCCTCGATCGTCACCTCGCCGATGCCCGTCTCCTGCACGATCCGCACGAGCTCCCGGATGCGCTGGGCGCGGGCCTCGTCCACCCCGGCGCCGTCGTCGTCGCGCTGGCCGCGGCCGCGGATCCCTCGCAGCAGCCGCTCGGCGTCCTCGCCGAACAGGCCGAGCAGGAGCAGTTCCTCCTCGCTCGCCGCGACCCCGCCGGCCCGCTCGCGCACCTCGTCGAGCGGGGGCGTGACGTCCTCCTCGCTGTCGGGGTCGGTGGTGAGCTGCACGACGCGCTCGAGCGCCGGGTCGATCGGCGCCGGCGGGGTGCCGAAGGCGCCGGTGACGAGCGAACGCACCTCGTCGAGCAGCGTGAGGTAGCGGCTCGCCGAGAGGACGTTGATGATCGCCTGCGACGCGAGCACCTGGCCGATGGGCGAGGCGAGCGGTGGCCAGCCCGTCTCGGCCCGAACGCGGTCGAGCTCCGCGAGCACCTCGTCGAGCCGGTCGCCGGCGCCTTCCGCGCGCAGGGACTGCTCGATGCCCGCGACGACGCTCGCCGGTACGTCGTGGCGGGCGGCCAGCACCGCGATGCGGGGCACGAGCGGGCTGACGACCTCGTCGCCGATGTGCTCGTCCACGAGGTCCGTCGCCTCCCAGAGCGCGTCGACGTCGACGCCGGGGTCGAGGCCCTCGCCGCTGAGAGCCTCGGCGAGCGACTCGCCCGAGACGCGGTGGAGAGTCAGGGCGAGCGGGTAGATCGCGCAGGCGATCAGCTGGGCGCCGGCGCGAGCAGCGGCGAGCGTCGTGGCTAGAGCGCTGCCTCCTGCGCCCTGCGCATAGATCCCGACCGGGAGCCCGCTCGCGTCGGCGAGGGCCCGCACGAGCTCCTCGGCGGTATGCGGCTGCAACGAGCCGGTCGGGTCGTGGAGCAGGACGCGAACGGCCCCCAGCTCGGGCAGCATCCGTGCGCGCTCGATCAGCGTCTCGATCTCGCCGGTGCGACCCGGGCTGTAGACGAGGCCCGCCTCGAAGTCACGCTCCGCGGCGACGATCGCCTCGGCGGCCTCGCGCAGGTTCGAGACGTCGTTGAGCGGATCGTGGAGCCGGAAGACGTCGATGCCGTTCGCGGCGGCCGACGCGACGAAGCGGCGGGCGAAGTCGGCGTCGACGGGCCGGGAGCCGACGAGGAAGCGGCCGCGCAGTGCGAGGCCGAGCGGCGTCTTGACGCGCGCCTTGAGGGCGCGGATCCGTTCCCACGGGCTCTCCACGCCGCGCTTGACCGCCGTGTCGAAGCAGCCGCCGCCCGAGACCTCGAGGTAGGCGAAGCCCGCCCGGTCGAGGATCTCCGCCAGCCGGAGCTGCTCGGCTACGGGGACCCGCCCCGCGAGCGGCTCCTGCCCGAGCAGGCGAATCGTCGTGTCGGCGAGCGACGGCACTGCGAGACCTTACCGCGGTCCCTCGGGCGTTCTCGGCAGCGCACCCACCTGTCCCGGCGCGACACGTCCGGAACCAGGTTCCGGACGTGTCCCCAGGAGACGCGTCGGGAGCGCGAGACGCGCCGCCGCTCCGCCCCTGGCGTCCTCTACGGCTTGAACCGACATGTCCTCTCGAGACACGGCCGGTACCAGGTACCGGCCGTGTCCGTGGAGGACACGGGCTAGGCGCGGGAGATGTAGCGCTTCTCGCGCGGGTCGACCTTGAGGCGGTCGCCGACGTTCACGAAGAGCGGTACTTGGACCACGCCGCCCGTTTCGAGTGTCGCGGGCTTCGTCACGTTCGAGACGGTGTCGCCCTTCACGCCGGGCTCGGTCTCGACGACGGTCAGCTCCACCGACGCCGGCATCTGCACGCCCGACGGCTTTCCGTTGACGGCGAGCACCTGCACCGTCGCGTTCGGCTGCATGAACGGCAACTCGTCCTCGAGATCGGCGCGCGGGACGGCGAACTGCTCATACGACTCCGAGTCCATGAAGTGCACGTCGGAACCGTCGTCGTAGAGGTACTGGACGTTCTTCGTCTCGGTGTGCACCCGGGGGAACTTCTCGCCCGCACGGAACGTGCGGTCGACGACGGCGCCCGCGTCGAGGCTCTTCAGCTTCGTGCGGACGAACGCGCCGCCCTTGCCCGGCTTGACGTGTTGGAACTCGACGATCCGCCACACCTTGCCGTCGAGCTCGATGTGCATCCCGTTCTTGAAGCTGTTGGTGTCGACGGTCTCCGCCACGGCGCCGGATGGTAGCTAGCCGACGGTGAGCAGCTCCTTCGGGAACCGGACGGGGTTCTCGATCCCGTCCTCGGTCACGACGACGTCGTCCTCGATGCGGATCCCGAAGCGGCCGGGGAGATAGACGCCCGGCTCGACGGTGACGACGTTGCCGGCGGCGAGCGTGTCGGGGCTCTCGGTCGAGAGCCTCGGCGACTCGTGGACGTCGAGCCCGAGCCCGTGGCCAAGTCCGTGCCCGAACGTGCCCGCGAAGTCGCTCGCCTCGATCGTGTCGCGCGCCGCGGCGTCGGCCTCGACCCCCGTCACGCCCGCGCGGATCGCGTCGAGGCCCGCTTGCTGGGCGGCGAGGACGACGCCGTACGCCTCGCGCATCTCACCGTCGAGCTCGCCGGTCGCGAGCGTGCGCGTGTAGTCGGAGACGTAGCCGTCGAGGCGGCAGCCGGTGTCGATCACGACCAGCTCGCCCTCCCCGATCACGCGGTCGCCCGCGCGCGAGTGCGCCCCCGCGCCCGTCGGCCCGGAGCCGACGATCGCCTCGAACGCCGGCTCGTCGGCGCCCTCCTCGTGGTAGAGCCGCTGGATGTCCCAGGCGACGTCGCGCTCGCGGCGGCCGACGAACCTCACCTCGCTCACGAGCCGCTCGAACATCCGGTCGGTGATCGCGCAGGCACGCCGGAAGACGTCGAGCTCGGCCTCGTCCTTGACGGCACGCAGCTGCTCGACGATCCCCTGGCGCGGCACGAGCTCCAGCCCGCCTTCCCGCAGCTGCTCCGCGAACGACCACGGGAGGACGTTCGCCTCGAAGCCGACCCGCCCGTCCAGCTCGTCTGCGAGCCACCCGACCAGGGACCGCTTCGTCTGCACGGCCTCGACGCCCTCGACGGCCTCTGCCGCTTCGAGGTAGCGGAAGTCGGTGAACAGGCGCACCCGGTCCGGCTCGACGAAGAGGGCCGCGTTCGAGCTCTCGAAGCCGGTCAGGTAGAGGACGTTGACGAGGTTCGTGACGAGGAGCGGCTCCTCGAGCAGCTCCCGCAGCCGGGCGATCCTGGAACTCATGCAGCACGCTCCTTGACGTAGTCGAGCGCCATCTTGTAGCCGTCGGGGCCGTGGCCGACGAAGCGGGCGGCGACGAGATCCGAGATGACCGACTGCCGCCGCCACTCCTCGCGCTGGTCGACGTTCGACAGGTGCACCTCGACGATCGGGATCGTGAGCGGCTCCAGCGCGTCGTGGATCGCCCACGCGTAGTGCGTCCAGGCGGCGGGGTTGACGACGATCCCGTCGACCGTGTCGTACGCGGCGTGGCACCACTTGACGAACTCCCCCTCGTCGTTCGTCTGGCGGCACTGCACGGTCAGCTCCAGCTCGCGCGCCCACTCGTAGATCCGGCTCTCGAGCTCGGCAATCGTGAGGCCCCCGTACAGGCTCGGATCGCGCCGGCCCAGGATGTCCAGGTTGACGCCGTTGAGGACGAGCACCCTCACGCGATCAACCTATCGAGTTCGCGGCGCACGTCCGCCTCCGGCAGGACGACGCCGCTGACCGGCCCCTCGTCGCTCAGGAGGACAAGCTGGGGAACGCCGCCCCGGGCCTTCTTGTCCCGCTTCATCGCCTCCCAGGCGCGCTCGCGGTCGACGCGCACCGGGCGAGGCCGCAGCACCTCCTCCACGACGTCCGTGTCGCGGCCGGAAAGGCGGAGCGCCGCGAGTAGGCCGAGCGCGACCGCCCGTCCATGCGTGACCCCCTCGTAGCCCGCGGCGGCCTCGAGAGCATGGGCGAACGTGTGGCCGAGATTGAGGATCGTCCGCTCGCCGCCGCGCTCGTGCGGGTCGCGGAGGCAGATCGCCGCCTTGTACGCGATCGACCGGCGAACGAGCGCCTCGTCGGCAAGCTCCCAGAACGGCTCGCCCGCGAGCAGACCGGCTTTGACGACCTCCGCCATGCCCTCGAGCCGCTGCTGCTCGGGGAGCGTCTCGAGCAGCGCCGGGTCGACCACCGTCCGCGCCGGCCAGTGGAAGGCGCCGACGAGGTTCTTCCCCTGCGGCAGGTCGATGCCGGTCTTGCCGCCGATCGCCGCGTCGACCTGCGCCACGAGGCTCGTCGGCACGGGCGCCCAGGCGATGCCGCGCAGATAGGTGGCCGCCGCGAAGCCGGCCGCGTCGGTCGTGCAACCCCCGCCGAGCGCAACGACCGTCCCGCTCCGGTCGAGTCGCAGCTCCTGCCAGAGCCGGTCGACCGCAGCGAACGTCTTCGCCTCCTCGCCCGCCGGCAGCTCGTGCGTCTCCGCAAGGCGCGCGCCGAGCGCGAGCTGGGCGTCCATGCCGTGGATCCCCGCGACGTGCGGGTCCGAGACGAGTGCCACTGCTTCCTCGCCCGGAACGAGCTCACCGAGCCGCGCGAGAGCGCCTCGCTCGACGTGGACGCCGGCGACGGCGAGGACGACGTCGTCGAGGTCGCGCGCGACCACGTCCGCGACCTCGGCGTAGATCGGGCGCCGCTCCTCGTAGAGCCGCTCGAAGTCCGCGAAGTCCCGGGCGAGCGGGCGGCCGCTGCCCTCCACCCGCTGCCACGCGGACTCGACGTCGACGTCGATCCAGACGACGGTGGCGTGCTCCTCGAGCAGTCCGCGCACCTCCGGCGTGGTGACCGCGCCACCGCCGAGATCGACGACGACCGGCTCGGCGCGCCGAAGCACCTCGCGCACGACCTCGGCCTCCCGGGCGCGGAATGCTTCCTCCCCCAGCTCGAAGAGCTCGATCGGGACGTCCGCGTCGGTCTCGACGTGCGGCAGGCCGAGTGCGCGGGCGATCGTCGTCTTGCCCGCCCCCATGAAGCCGACGAGCGCGACGTGCCTGTCTAGCGGGGCGCCCACTCGATCCGCTCCAGGTATGCGTGCCAGGCGCCGACGAAGTCGCCGAGCGCGTCGCCGCCGAACTTCTCCCGTGCGGCGCGCGCGAGCTCCCACGCGACCGCGGCTTCCGCGACGACCGCGAGCGCCTCGACGGCGGAGACGTCGCTCCGCTCGACGAGCGCCTCCGCCGGCTCGCCCGTGTCGAGGTCGACCGAGCGGAGCGGCCGCATGAGCGTCGGCAGCGGCTTCATCGCGGCGCGGACGACGATCTCCTCCCCGTTCGAGACCCCGCCCTCGATGCCGCCGGCGCGGTTCGTCTCACGGTGCAGCCCGCGCTCGTCGCGAACGATCTCGTCGTGCGCCGCCGAGCCGCGCAGCCCCGCGAGGGCGAAGCCGTCGCCGATCTCGGCTCCCTTGACCGCCTGGATCCCGACCACTGCGGCCGCCAGCCGGGCGTCGAGCCGGTCGTCGCGCCGCGCGTAGGAGCCGAGGCCCGGGGGCACCCCGCGAGCCCGCACCTCCACGCGCCCGCCGAGCGTGTCCCGGTCCTGCCGCGCCTCGTCGACGGCGGCGGGATCCGCCCCCGCCTCGGATAGTGCCTCGCCCGCGACCTCGATCCCGATCTCGCGCAGCAGCGCCTTCGCGACGGCGCCGGCCGCGACGTAGACGGCCGTGTGCCGGGCCGAGGCGCGCTCGAGCGCGTCGCGCACGTCGGCGAGCCCGTGCTTCTGCGCGCCGGCGAGATCCGCATGACCCGGCCGCGGCAGCGTCACGGGCTTCGTCCCCTTTCCCTCGGGCTCGCCCTCGGGCGGCCAGGGGCTCATCCCCCACGTCCAGCTCTTGTGGTCGCGGTTGCGGACGACGAGCGCGAGCGGCGTCCCGAGCGTGCGGCCGTGGCGGAGGCCCGCCAGCACCTCGACCTCGTCCGTCTCGATCTGCTGCCGCGGCGAGCGGCCGTAGCCCTGCTGCCGGCGCCGCAGGTCGGCGTCGATCGCTTCCCTGTCGAGGACGAGGCCCGCCGGGAGCCCCGAGACGATCGCGACAAGCGCAGGCCCGTGCGACTCGCCGGCCGTTGCCAGCTCGAGCGTCATGGGCGAGAGCGTAGTGGCCTAGAGGGTAGTGGCCTAGAGGTACGAGAGGACCCGCGAGACGAGGCTGCGCGGCCGGCGCGCTCCGGCCGTGTGGAGGAACCGCGCCAGCCGTCTGGCCTCCTCCGGCTCGAGCGAGATCGCCGCCTGCGCCTCGTCCCCGCGCCAGACGCTGAGCCTCGCGTGCCGCGGCTCGGTCAGGTAGACGGAGACGCGCAGGCCTCCGTCGCCCACGTCGGGGTGGCCGCGGAAGTACTCGACGATCTTCGTCCGCTGCGGCTTGCCGCAGTGCGGGCAGAAGCGGAACTCGTCCTGCACGCCTCCCCCGCATGCCCTGCAGCGCCGCATCGTGCCCTTCTATGCCCCTTTTCGCATCAGGTCAAGCCGAGCGCGCGGCGCATCTCGTCGACCGGCGCGGGCCGCCCGGTCCAGAGCTCGAAGCTCGCGGCGCCCTGCGCCACGAGCACCTCGAGGCCGTCGAGGACCCGTGCTCCCGCCGCGGCAGCCGCCTCCGCCGTCGCCGTGCGCGGGTACGGGAGATCGACCAGCGTCTGCCCCTCCCCCAGCTCGAACAGAACCTCGTCCCGCACCGGCGTCGCGTGCACGACGAGATCCGCGCCGCCGACCTCCGGCGGCCAGTCACCGCGCCGGGAGAACACGCGCGCCTTCGGCAGCGCCTCCCGGAACGCCGCCGCCGCCCCGCCGTCGCCGACGATCGCGGGCTTGTGACAACTTGTCACTTGCTCGAGGACGGCGGCGTCAGTGGAAAAGCCGCGGCCGCGCACGATGGTGTTCACCGACGGCAGGTCGCTGCCGAGGATCCGCGCGGCGTCCAGCTTGTACGGCGCCGTTACGTTCGCGTACTCGGCCTCCCGCACCGCGGCCTCGAGCTCCTCCGGCAGGACGTCGCGCGCGACGTATTTCCAATCCAGCCCGGCCGCCGCGAAGGCCGCGTTCTGCATCCGGGGCGAGAGCGAGTGCGCTACCGGGTGCCCGAGCAAGACGACCTCAGTGGTCACGAGGGCGCGACCGAGGACGCTGGCACCCGCCGTGTTTGCAGCCGTCCGGGAGCACAATCGAGCCCGCGCTCGCGACCACTAGTAGCCGTACTGCGCCTCGTGCTGGAGGAAGTCCTGGTAGTTCGAGGTGAAGTAGTGGTGCCGGTGATCCGGCTTGCGCACGAAGTAGAGGTAGTCCACCTTCGCGGGACGCGCCGCGGCCTCGATCGCCGCCAGTCCCGGGTTGTTGATCGGCGTCGGCGGCAGGCCGTCGTGCACCCGCGTGTTGTACGGCGTTGGGTCCTGCAGCTCCGACTGGGTGAGCGAGCTCGTCGGCGGGATATGCAGCCCGTAGCGGAGGGTCGCGTCGATGCCGAGCGGCATGTGGGCATGCAGGCGGTTGTAGATCACCGCGGCGACCAGCGGGCGCTCGCTCGGCACCTGCGCCTCGCCCTCCACCATCGACGCGATCGTCAGCACGTCGTACGGCGTGAGGTTCTTGCTCTTCGCGTACGAGAGGTTCAGCGAGCTCCAGTTTGACGTGAACTCCTGGAGCTGCCCCTGCACGAGCTGGTCCGCCGTCGAGAGGCGGTCGAAGTCGTAGGTGTCGGGGAACAGGAAGCCCTCGAGCGGCAGCCGTTTCGAGCCGAAGCCCTGGATGAGCACGGGCTTGGCGGTCGCGGCGGCGTAGGCCTTCCCCGTGAGCTTGACCTTGCGATGCGACTCGCGCACCGCGATCTTCGCCACGGCCTGCGCGCGCTGCGCCATCTGGGCGCGCGTGAACCCTTCGGGGAAGACGATCCGAAACTGCCGCAGCTGCTTGATCGTGGTGGTCGGCGGGTTCGCGGCATCGGATCCCCCGCAGCCCGCGGCCGCCACGGCGATCAGCGCCGCGCAGCCGACTAGGAGCGCGCTGCGCACCACTCGAGATAGGTCGAGAGAAGATGGGCGGCCGCGACCGCATCCTCGGGCGCCGCGCCCGCGGTCTGCTGTGCGAGGTCGGTCGTGAAGCGCTCGTCGAACAGCTCGACGGGGACGTCGAGGACGCCGCGCAGGGTCTCGGCGAAGCGCTCCGTCTCCTCCGCCTGCTCGCCGCGCGTGCCGCGCAGCGTCAGCGGGAGCCCGACCACGACGCGCTCGACCTCCTCGGCGCGCGCGAGCCGCGCCAGCTCGGCGAGCCCGCTCTCGCCTCCGGCCCGCTCGACGACCCCGAGCGGGCGCGCAAGAGTGCCGGTCGGGTCCGAGACGGCGACCCCGGTGCGAGCCGAGCCGTAGTCCAGCGCCAGGACCTTCACGCGGCGACGAGCTCCTTCGCGGCCGCGAGCGCATCTGCGATTCCGTCGGGGTTCTTGCCCCCGGCCTCCGCCAGCGTCGGCTTGCCTCCCCCGCCGCCGCCGATGTGCTTGCCGAGCTCGCGCACGACCTGCACCGCGTCGAGCCCGCGCGCCAGGAGCGACTCGTCGAAGTTGACCACGAGGAACGCGCGGCCGTCGTCGACCGACGCGACGATCGCGCCCTCCGCCTTCTCCTGCTGGCGCAGGCGGTCGGAGAGGTCTCGCAGCGGCCCGCCCTTCACGGACCTCGCCTCGACGAGGATGACGTCGCCCACGCGATTCACGATGGTGAAGTCGACCTCCTGGTGCGTGGCCGGCCGCTTCGATTCCTTCCGAGCCCGGTCGAGCTCGCCCCGCAGCACATCCGCCTCGCGTGCTCGCTCGTGCAGCAGCGCGAATGCGTCGCCTGCGGTGACCGCCTCGATCCGGCGCGAGCCGGCCCCCACCGAGCTCTCGGACAGGATCGAGAACGGCCCGATCTCCGCGGTCGTGCGCACGTGGGTGCCGCCGCACAGCTCGACCGACCAGCCCTCGATGTCGACGACGCGCACGACGTCGCCGTACTTCTCCCCGAACAGCATCATCGCGCCGAGGTTCCGCGCCTCCTCGATCGGCGTCTCGAAGATCCGCACCGGCAGATTCGCGAAGACGCGCTCGTTGACGCGGCCCTCCACCTCGCTGCGCTCCTCCGGCGTCAGCGCCTCGGGATGCGTGAAGTCGAATCGGAGCTTGTCGGGACGCACGGCGGAGCCGGCCTGCCGGACATGGTCGCCGAGCACCTCCTGCAGCACCTTGTGGAGGAGGTGCGTCGCCGTGTGGTTCGCCATCGTGGGATAGCGGACGGCCCACGGGACGAGGGCGCGCACGCGGTCGCCCTCGGCGAAGCCGGAACCCTGAAACACCAGCTCCTGGTCGTTCTCGAGGCGCAGCGCGTCCACGAGATCGGCGCGCGTGTCGTCCTCCTTCTCGATCCACCCCGCGTCGGTGACCTGCCCGCCGCCGGCCGGATAGAACGGCGACTCGGCGAGCTTGACCTGGAAGTAGCCGTGGCCGAGGTCGGCGTAGGCCGTGATCGCGGTGCGCACGTCGAACTGCTCGTAGCCGACGAACTCCGCCCTCGGGCCGCCGGCGAGGCGCGGCTCGTACCGTCCGGTGCCGCCCTGCCGGGAGATCTCGCGGTGCTCCTCGATCAGCGCCGTGTACTCCTCGTCGTTGAAGGCGAGACCGCGCTCGCGGGCGAGCTCCTCGGTGAGCTCGGGCGGGAAGCCGTACGTCGTCTGCAGGTCGAAGATGTCCCGGGCCGTGATCTCGCCCTTGGCCGCCGCGTCCTCGAACTGCGCCATCCCGTTCTCGAGCGTCACGCCGAAGCGCTCCTCCTCGGCCTCGAGCATGCGGTGGATCTCGGCGCGGTGCTCGATGAGCTCCGGATAGGCCTGACCCATCTGCTCGATCACGACGTCGGTCAGCCCGGGCAGGAAGGGCGACTGCATGCCGATGCGCAGCCCGTGCTGTACGGCACGGCGGACGACGCGGCGCAGGACGTAGCCGCGCCCCTCGTTGGAAGGCGTCACGCCCTCGGCGGCGATGAACGTCATCCCGCGCCCGTGGTCGGCGAGCACGCGGTGCGCCTTCGTGGCGTCCCGGCTCTCGCCGTACGCGACGCCGGACTGGTCGGCGACCCAGTCCATGATCAGCTGGTAGCCGTCGGTGTCGTATACGGACGCCACGTCCTGCACGACGCGCGCGACGCGCTCGAGGCCCCAGCCGGTGTCGATGTTCTTGTTCGGCAGCTCGGTGAGCGTCCCGTCGGGATGGAGCTCGTAGGACATGAAGACGAGGTTGCCGATCTCGAGGAAGCGCTCGCAGCGCGTGCAGCCGGGCTTGCAGTCCTCGTTGCCGCAGCCGACCTCCTCGCCCCAGTCCCAGTACATCTCCGAGTCGGGGCCGCACGGCCCCGGGCCGCCGACCGACCAGAAGTTCTCGGACGAGGGCAGCGGCACGATCCGTTCCGGCGGCATCCCGACCTCCTGCCAGAGCCCGATCGCCTCCTCGTCCGGCCCGAGCTTCAGCTCGGGGTCGCCCGCGTGGACGCTGACCCAGACGCGGTCCCAGTCGATCCGCAGGCGCTCCTGGATGAACTCCCGCGCGTACTCGATCGCGCCCTCCTTGAAGTACTGCCCGAACGAGAAGTTGCCGAGCATCTCGAAGAAGGTGAGGTGGAACGTGTCGAGCCCCACGTCGTCGATGTCTTGGGTGCGGAACACCTTCTGGCACGTCGTCGTCAGCGGCGCCGGCGGCGCCTCGCGGCCGAGGAAGTACGGCATCTGCGGCTGCATGCCCGCGCTCGTGTAGAGGGTCGACCGGTCGTCGGCGCGCGGGATCAGCGAGGCAGAGGGCTGTCGGAGGTGTCCCCGCTCCTCGAAGAACGCGAGGAACCCCTCACGCAGCTCGGCCGTGGTCCGCATCGGCGGCCATTCTAGGAGCGGGGTCCTTCGGGCCCGCCGCTGACCTCGTTAGCATCGGTCCGTGTCGTTGGACGTCCTGACGCCCGTCGCGCCCCGGCGGCGAAGGCGCCGCTACCGGCTGCGGAGGCTCGCGCTGCTCGTGCTCGTCGTGCTGCTCGCGGCCGGCGCCGGCGCCTGGGTCGGCCGCCGTGCCGCTGCGAAACCGCATCACCCTGCGGTTGCGGTCGCGCCTTCGCCTCGGGAGAGCCGGCCGGCGGCGCGCACGGTCACGCATCCCGCGTTGCCGCCGAAGCCGCCTCCCCTCCTCGTCGGGGCGCCGCTCCTCGAGGGGCGGGCGCTCGTCCACGTCACCGCCCCCGCGGCGATCCTCGTCGACGCCGAAACCGGCCGGATCCTCTGGACGAAGCGCGCCCACGAGCGCCGGAAGATCGCGTCGCTGACGAAGATCATGACCGCGACCCTCGCTCTGCGAGAGGTGCCGTGGAACAGCACGATCACCGTCGACAAGCGCGTGACGACCGTCCCGCTGGTCAAGGAGGGCCTACGCGCCGGCGAGCGGGTCAAGGCGTGGAAGCTCTTCTACGCGCTGCTCCTCTACTCCGGCAACGACGACGCGGCCCAGCTCGCGATCTCCGGCGCCGGCTCGATCCGAGGCTTCCTGCGCGAGATGAATGCGAAGGCCCGCGGGCTCGGGCTCCACGACACGCATTTCCGCAGCCCGAGCGGCGTGATCGACGAGGGGAACTTCTCCACGGCCTGGGATCTCGCGGCCCTGACGCGCTACGCGCTTCGCAACCCGCGCTTCGTGCGGCTCGTACGGACGAAGCGGATCCAGGTGCGCTGGTCGAGGCCGACGAACTCGAAGATCTACCTCAACAACAACTACCTCCTGCACACGTACCACGGCGCCAACGGCGTCAAGACGGGCTACACGCACGCGTCCGGCACCTGCCTGGTGGCGACCGCGACCCGCCACGGCAGAAAGATGCTCGCCGTCATCCTCGACTCGCCGAACATGTACGCCGACGCGAGGCAGCTGCTCAACCTCGGCTTCAGCCACGCCTGAAATAGCCAATTGCGATGGTGCGCCCGGCGGCGCACCCTGTCTTCATGGCCGAGCCCTTGATCGAGCGCCGGGAGGTCGAGGCTCTACTCTTCGGCGTGGCCGATCTGGTCGCCGCGGTCGAGAGGATCGAGCGATGGCTGACGGAGGAGGACGATGAGGAAGAGGATGACGAAGGCTGAGCGCGAGGAGATGGAAGCGCGCCACGCGCGGAGCGAGGCACGCTACAAGTGGCTGCAAGAGCACATCGCGAAGCGGCATGCGCGCGAAGCTCGCCGCGAGCAGCAGGCCTCCTGAGCCACGAGCATATGCTCGCCGGCGGGGCGACCCACGACGCGGTCGTTCGTGTGGGCGACACGGTCCGCCGGCCGCCGGGGCCGAATCCGCAACTTGCCCGCGAAGTCCTCCTCCATCTCGAGCGCGCCGGCTTCGACGCAGCGCCGCGCTGGCTCGGCGTCGACGAAGAGGGCCGAGACGTACTCAGCTGGATCGAGGGCGAGACCTTCGTCGAGCGAAGATAGATGCATCCCTTTGTGGGCGATCCGTCGCTCAAGGTGACCTTCACCGACGAGCAGCTCCGCGCAGTCTTTCGGCTCCGCTACCACGAGACGTTCGGGGACGACGTGATCTGCCACGGCGACTTCGGCCCGTGGAACCTCGTCTGGCGGGACGGGACGCCGGTGGGCGTCTTCGACTTCGACGACGTGCGCCGCGCGGACGCCTCGGAGGATGTCGCCTACGCGTTGCGCGCCTTCGTCGGCTACGGCTTCGCCGACGCCGAGCCGCCGGAGCTCGTCCGGCGGACGCGGCTCGCGCTGGAGGCCTACGGCCGCACCTTCGACGTGCCGGTGATCCTCGCCGCGGAGTACGAGCGCGTGGAGGAACGGTGCCGGCGCAACGACTGGCAGCGCGCGCTCGCGCGGCTTCCGACGGAGCGCGCCTGGCTCGAGACCAACCGCGTCCTCTTCTGAGGACGGCTACCGTTCTCGCTGCGGCGCCGAGACCGGCGTTGCGGGGGTCGACGTGGAGAGGTGCGCATGAGATTGCCGTCGCTTGCAGCCGGCACGGATCTCGCCGTCGATCTGGGGACGGCGAATACCGTCGTCTTCCGGCGGGGCGAGGGCATCGTCCTGTTCGAGCCGTCGGTGGTGGCGATGGACCAGCAGACCGGCCAGGTCTACGCGGTCGGAGAGAAGGCCCGGCAGATGCTCGGCCGGACGCCGGCGACGATCGTCGCCACCCGGCCCCTGCGGCACGGCGTGATCACGGACTTCGAGACGACCGAGCAGATGCTCGGCCACTTCATCCGCATGGTCGGCGGCGGGCGGCTGCGGCGCACGGTGATCGTCTGTGTGCCGAGCGGCCTGACGCAGGTCGAGCGCGACGCGGTCGTCGAGGCGACGCTGGCGGCCGGCGCGCGCGAGGCGCACCTGATCGAGGAGGCGATGGCCGGGGCGATCGGCGCCGGCCTCCCCGTCGAGGACGCCGTCGCATCCCTCGTCCTCGACATCGGCGGAGGGACGAGCGAGATGGCCGTGATCGCGCTCGGCGGGATCGTCGTCTCGCACTCCCTGCCGGTCGGCGGCTACGACCTCGACGACGCGATCGTCCGCTTCGCCCACGAGCAGCACCGGCTGCTCGTCGGCCACGAGCAGGCCGAGCGCGTGAAGCTCGAGATCGGCAGCGCCCTCGACGGCCACGCCGCCGTCACCGAGACCGAGGTCGCGGGACGACACATGTCCACCGGCATGCTGACCCGGATCACCCTCGGCGACGACGAGGTCCGGCAGGCGCTCGAGCGGCCCCTCAACCGCATCGTCCTGGCGCTCAAAGACCTGCTCGAGCAGACACCGGAGCAGCTGGCCTCGGACATCGCCGACCGGGGCGTAACCCTCGTCGGCGGCGGCACGCTGCTGCCCGGCTTTCGCGAGCTCGTGCAGCGCGAGACCGGGCTCCCCGTCAGCCGCGACACGGAGCCCCTCACGACGGTCGCCCGCGGCGCGGGCTCCGCGCTCGAAGAGCTCGGCACGCTCCGGCGCACGAGCAAGAGCAGCCGCGGCCGCCGGCGCCGCGGTTGAAGCGGGGGCAGCGCCGCCGGATAATCGAGGCGTGGCCTCCTCCCAGCCCCACATCGTCGACCGGATCGCGCGGCAGGGCGCACCGTGACGCGCGGGCAGGACGAGCGCGTTGCCACCTTTCGCGAGCTGCACGCCGACGGCTGCTTCGTCATTCCGAACCCGTGGGACGTGGGCAGTGCCCTCGCGCTCCAGCGGCTGGGGTTCAAGGCACTGGCGACGACGAGCGCCGGCTTCGCCTGGACGGTCGGCCGGCCCGACAACGGCATCGACCTCGACCAGGCGCTGGCCCACCTGCGTGCCGTGGCGGCCGCCGTCGCGGTGCCGGTCAACGCGGACTTCGAGGGCGGCTTCGCCGTCGAGCCCGATCAGGTCGCCGCGAACGTGAAGCTCGCCGCGGCGACCGGGATCGCCGGGCTCTCCATCGAGGACTCGACCGGCGACCCGGACGAGCCGCTCTACGGATTCGAGCTCGCGGTCGAGCGCGTCCGAGCCGCGCGGCAGGCGATCGACGAGACCGGCACCGGCGTCCTCCTCACGGGCCGCTCCGAGGGCTTCGTCGTCGGCCGGCCCGACCTCGAGGAGACGATCCGCAGGCTGAAGGCGTATGCCGAAGCCGGCGCCGACTGCCTCTACGCACCGCGGCTCACGACCCGCGAGGAGGTGTCGGCGGTCGTCGCCGCCGCGGCCGCGAAGCCCGTCAACCTGCTCGCGAGCGGGCCGTTCGTCACGGTCGCGGAGGCGGCCGAGCTCGGGGTCCGCAGGATCAGCGTCGGCGGCACGCTCGCCCGCACGGCATGGCGCGGTTTCCTCGACGCCGCGCAGGAGATCGCCGACCACGGCACCTTCACGCGGTTCGAAGGCCTGCCCGACGTCGACGCCGTGCTCGGCGACCAGCCGGTATAGGGTCGCACGACCATACCGCCGACCGAGGGAGTTGCCATGGCAGTCGCCTACGTCCAGGAGTTCGCGATCGCGGATCGCTCGACCACGAACTACGACTTCGTCGCCGAGCAGATCGGCGAAGGCCCGTTCGACGGCCTGATCGCCCACACCGCGGGGTTCGACGACGACGCCGGCGTGTTCAGGATCTTCGACGTCTGGGAGACGCGGGAGCACGCCGAGAGGTTCATCGCGGACCATATTCAGCCGCTGATCGAGCAGGGCCCGGCGGCCTTCCCGAACCCCGACGCCGCCACCGAGCCGACCCGGGAGGGCTTCTACGAGTTGCACCACGTCGTGCGCTGACGCAGCGGCTGCACCGCCGCGCTTGACGCTGCGAGTGGTGCTAGCGATAATAGTGTCATGACGCTGCACCTCCCTCGCCTGCCCTCCTTCGCGGTCGATCCGTTGATCGCGGAGGCGAAGCGCCGGATGCGCCGGAGGCGGGCGCTCCTGGCCCTCCTGGTGCTTCTCGGCGCAGGAGCCGTGGCCGGGATCGTCGTGCTGGCGCATTTACCCGGGAGCCCGGGTCAGCCTCCGACGGCCGCCCCCGCGGTGAGGACGCCTGCCGAAGGTCTGGCCAAGGGAGGTACGGCGTCTCACTGTTCGGCGGTTTCCCGCGGTTTCCGCGCCTGCACGGTCTTCGCGCTGACTTCCGCGGCCTTCCGTCGCCTCGGCGCCGGTGAGGCGTCGCACATCGAACGCCGCCAGGGGTCTCTCTGGCTTGTCGCGCTCGCCCCCGCCCGCGCGCCGCACCCGGGCCACGGCTGGTGGCGGCGGGTTCTTCCGGATGCCCGGGGCACGACGGTATTGGCGCAATGGTCAGGTGAGTGCGAGGTCCCGTTCACCTACCTGATCGCGAACCGTCTGAGTACGCTCCGCCAGGTCTTCCCGTCGCAGCCGGTGACTGCGCTCGGCTGGACGAGTGAAGGGCTGGCGCGGGTGAAGCTCTGGAAACCGGTCTACGCGTCGAAGACCCGTATCTCGCGGCCCGCCGGCATCTACCTCGTGAGCCCCGCAGGCCAGGTCGTGCGTCTCGAGAAACGGCTATCGCCCAGCCGCGGCTGCTGAGCGCGGGGCGCCCCGGCGTTGGCCATTCGTTGGCGGCCGAGCGTACGGTTGCGCCTGGAATGATCGTGCGTGACTCGTCTTTCAAGACTGCTGCGGCGCTGGCTGTGTGCGCCGCCGCTCTGCTCGTCGCCGCGTGCGGCGGCGGCGGCAGTGGCAAAGGCGGCGCGAAACCCCTTGGCGGCAGCAACAACACATCCATATGTGTCTTCACGAAGCGCTTCGGCAAAGGTCGCGTCTACGCGGAGGTTGCCGTCAGCCCGAGGTCATTGAAGCCGAAGGCGTGCAGCGCGTTCAACGCCATCTTCGGCGGCGGGAGCTTCGGCGGGAGTGCACCGATCCTACCGAGAGGGACCGGCCGCCCACACTGCGACTACACCAAGAGTGGGTCGTCGTACAGGATCGAGCTCGGCGTGTTCACCTCCCCCCACACAGGAACCGGACGCGCGTTCTGCCGCTCGTTCCATCCCGGCCACGGCTTCAAGCGCGACTTCTAGGGTTGCGGAATGACGCCCGAGCAAGGCGCGCTACCGAGCGCTCGATGCACGCCGACAATTTCGAGAAAGTTCATCGCTGACCGAGCGCTGCTCGACGGCCCGGCGATACGGTGCCGACATGACGCGAGCACGGCATCTACTCGCTCTGCTGTCCGTCTTCTGCATCTTCGGCACGGGCTGAACCGTCGACCGCGCCCCCGTGCGGAGCGCTTCGACTCGGAGCTCGACAGCACAGCGGCGAGCGGGCTAGGGCCGCGTGAGCGTCGTTAGCGCTCACTGCCGCTTGATCTCGCCGGCTGATGTTGTGGTGGAGGTGGCTTCCGCCACCTCCACCGGTCGCTACGGCTGGTGCGTTTCTCGGGCTAGGGGAAGTTCGGCTCGCTCTCCAGGCACCCTAGGCCGGTGTTGGCGAAGTCCTGGTTGCTGAACTCCGTCTGGGTCAGGTAGTGGTGGTTGTTGATCACCTGGTTGTAGACGTTTCCGTCCGCCGCCGTGCCTCCGAGCGGCGTGTCGAACCGGTAGGCGCATTCGTCGCCGTTCTCGTTGCCGACGGCGTCGTACCAACCGGTCGAGACGTCGGGATCGGTTATCGCCTCCATGATCTCGTGACTCGTCGGGCTGATCTCCACGTCGGCATCGACGCGGGTGAGGGTCGTGCCGTTCGGCGACTGGAGGTGGTTCCTGCCGAACGCGATGCCCGCGTCGCTCCCGCACGTGAACAGGGCGGTCTGGAGCGGTGAGTGGTAGATCGGATAGGACAGGTTCGCGTAGACCATGCGATTCGCGTCCATGGTGTGGTACGCGCAATAGCCACCCGGGACGTTCGAATGGTTGATCGTGCAGACCTGGTTGTGATTCGTCGTCGAGCCGGGATAGAAGCACGTCTCGACGTGCTTCGGGATGAACAGCACGTAGATGTGCGAGAGGTTCACCGTCAGGTTGTTCGCCTTCACGATGCTCGCGGTCTCGGCGTCCACCTGGGCGTCGTCGATGCACGAGTCGTAGCCGGAGCCGTCCGGATAGACGCCGGTGAGGTCCTTGTGACTCACGGTGCAGCCGTCCGGCGGCAGCGGGTTCGTGTCGTCGATCGGTGCGCCGAGCTGCATCTGGTAGCGGATGAACCCGTTGGTGCCGAAGTACTCGGTCAGCGTCGAGTACACGTTGGTGTTCTTGCCGCTGTCGGCGGCGACGTCAGCGAGGTATTGCTTGATGAGGCTCTCGTAGTCGGCGGCCATCGGGTGGCTCGCCGGGTGCCAGAAGATCGGCGTGACGACGACCGGGCCGGTCGAGCGCGTGCCCATCACCTGGCCGTTGTGGAAGATGAGCGGCGGAGAGCCGCTGGAGACAGGGCTGTCACGCCCGTCGGCCGGCGACTGGCAACCGACCCGCGCCGCGCTGACGACGCCGCCGAAATGACCCTGCCGAGCGGTCGTGCCGGCGAGACAGGCACTGGCCGAGACGGCCGCCGATCCGCCCGATGCCGAGATCGTCGTAGCGAGCAAGCCGATGGCCAGCAAGACCAGGGTCACGCGCAGACCGCGTCCCTTGATTGCTCCCTTCACGTGTCATTCCCCCTTTGCCTCTGGGACTCCCTCCGCGCCGACCATCGGCGCGCGGCCCCGAACCTAACGTTCGCAAAGGGAAATTGCAAACACGATTTGCGTTCTGCCTAGGTCGCGAGTTCCTGCGGCAGAACGCGAAACGTGAAATGAACCTCCAGGCGCTCGGAGTCCCCCGCCGGGGCCTTGCGCAGCGGCTCGGCCAGCTCGATCACGGCCTGCACGAACGCCCGGATCTCCGCGGCCGTGCCCCACATGCGGAAGTTCCCGATCCACTGCGAGTCCTGCCATTCCAGGGGGAGGTCGTAGCGAACGTCCATCCAGCGCCGCATCGCGCTCTCGTCGCGTTCGACGAAGATGCTCTCGATCTGCGAGTGAGCCGCTTGCAGCTCCGCGCGCTCGGCGGCGGAAGCATCTTCAGGGACGGAGTTCGGAATCGCCCAGCGGTCGGGCGAGCGCTGCCACCACCGCTCACGCGCGTTTCGCTGCTCGGCCTCCTCCACCATCCCGGCGCGATGCAACGCACGCAGGTGGTAGCTCGTCGCCCCGCTCGACTCGCCGAGCCGACGCGCGAGCAGAGACGCCGTCGCCGGGCCTTCGGCGCCCAAGATCTCGAGTAGCTGCAGGCGCAGCGGATGCGCGAGCGCCCGAAGGTGCGCAGCATCCATCGGACGCACGGGAAGCGTCTCGGCCATTCCGGAAGCGTACGCCAGCTCCGGAGAAACGCCTAGCGGGTCAGCGACTCCTCGTCCTCGGCGATCGTCTCGCGGATCTTCTCGAGCGAGCGCCGGATCAGCCGGGAGACGTGCATCTGCGAGATGCCGACCTGCTGCGCGATCTGGGACTGCGTCAGGCCCTCGAAGAAGCGGAGCTGAAGGATCATCCGCTCCCGCTCGTCCAGAGCCTTGAAGCCCGGCGCGAGCACGGCGCGGTCCTCCGAGACCTCGTACTGGTGCTCCTCGGTCCCGAGCGACTCGAGCGGGTCGAGGTCGTCGTCGTCGCCTCCCCCGCCGCCGACCGACAGCGAGAGGGACGTGTAGGCGCGGCCCGACTCGAGCGCCTCGAGCACTTCTTCCTCCTCGACGCCGGCGGCCTTCGCGAGCTCCGGGATCGTCGGGGAGCGGCTGAGTTGCACGGTGAGCTGCTCGACGAGGCGCGAGAGCTGGACGTTGAGCTCCTGCAGGCCGCGCGGCACGCGCACCGACCAGCCCTTGTCGCGGAAATGCCGCTTGATCTCGCCGATGATGTTCGGCGTCGCGTACGTCGTCAGCTCGACGCCGCGCTCGAGGTCGAAGCGGTCGATCGCCTTGATCAGCCCGATCGCGCCGATCTGGACGAGGTCCTCCAGCTGCTCGCCGCGGTAGGAGTAGCGCCGCGCGAGCGAGCGGACGAGGGACATGTACTGCTCGATCAGCTGCTCCCGCGCCTGGAGATCGCCGTCCTCGTGGTAGCGGCGGAGGAGGATCTTGTCGTCGATCCGCGTCATCCGGCCACCCGCTTCGTCAGCTCGACCCAGGCGCCGCCGTCCCGCTCCTCGATCGCGTACGTGTCGCAGACGGTGTCGAGAACGCGGCTCAGGCCCAGGCCGTCCTCGGAATCGCCCTCGTGCAATGTCTCCGGCGCGAACGGCCCGAGCGAGGCGTGCAGCACGCCGTCGTCCGTCGAGAGCGACACGACGAGGTCGTCGGGGTCGTCGCGCAGCGCGAGCAGCGCCTCGATCCCCACCTGCAGGTCGTCGAGGTCGTCGTACGTCACGTCGAGGCGCATCGCGAGGCCGCCGGTGACGAGATGGGCGATCGGCCGGAAGTCCTCCTCGGCCGGTATGACGAGACGGATCTCCTCGGTCGTCATGACCCAGCATCCCGCAGCTCGTCGGAGAGATCCTGCTCTCTCCTGGCCGCGGCCTCCTTCCCGGCCTCCACGGCGTGCTGCCAGTCGCGGCTCGCCTTGAAGTCGGCGGCGCCGTAGCTGACTCCCGCGGCGAAGCCGGAGACCTTCTGCACCGGGCGCGTGATGGCCATGCTCACGGCGCGGATCGCCGTATCGGCGCTGTCCGCGGCATCGACGGCGCTGTCGGTGATGCGATCGACCTTGTCGAGCTGCCCGTTCACGCGGTCCACACTGCCTCCGACCTTGAGTATCACGGGGAGTAGGGATTCCTCCGCCCCACGGATGAACGCCGAAAGCCGCGTGACGGTTCCGGCCAGGCGGACTGTGAAGTAGGCGAACGAGATTCCGACCGCGAACAGGAACACGGCCAGGGCAAGCCGCCAGAAGTCCCCCCAACTGAATGCCGCGACCAGCATTCCCGCCCGGGATCTTAGTCGGCGTGCGCCGAGGTGACCGTGCCACAGCCGACAACGGCCTCGCCGTCGTAGAGAACGGCCGTCTGGCCCGGAGCCACGCCGTACGCCGGCGCATCGAGTGCGAGCCGGAAGCCGCGCGCCGTCGGCGCCACCTGCGCGCTCACCGCGGGCGAGCGGTAGCGGAGCTTCGTCTCGACGCGGCCCGCGTCGGCATAGAGCCTCCCGCGGGCCTCGACCCGCGTCCGGGCCAGGGACTCGCGCGGGCCGACGACGACGGCGTTCGCGGCCGGGCGTGTGCCGAGGACGTAGAGCGGCTCCGGGGCTGTGAGCCCGAGCCCGCGCCGCTGCCCGGGGGTGAACCGCCAGTAGCCGTCGTGCCGGCCGAGCTCGTTGCCGTCCTCGTCCACGACGGCACCACGCTCGGGCGCGAGCCCGTGGCGGCCGAGGAAGGCGCGGTAGTCGTCGCCCGCGAGGAAGCACGCCTCCTGGCTCTCGGGCCGACGCGCGGCTGCGAGCCCGGCCCGCTCGGCCTCGGCCCGGGTCGCCTCCTTGTCCTGCTCGCCGAGCGGGAACGAGATCCGGGAGAGGTGCCTCGGGTCGAGCGAGGCGAGCATGTAGCTCTGGTCCTTCGCCGGATCGGCGCCGCGGGCGAGCAGCAGGCCGCCGTCCCGCTCCACGATCCTCGCGTAGTGGCCGGTCGCCAGCCGGTCCGCTCCTGCGCGGCTCGCGAACGCGAGCAGCTCGGCAAAGCGGAAGCCGCCGTTACAGCGGGTGCAGGGGTTCGGCGTCTGCCCGCGCGCGTAGCCGCGGACGAACGGCGCGACGACCGCGCGCCGGAACTCCTCGCGCAGGTCGAGCGTCACGTGCGGCACGCCGAGCCGATGACACGTCTCGCGGGCGGCGATCACGCTCTCGGGCGAGCAGCAGGCGCGCTCGGAGTCCGGCCCGTTCGGATCGAGCCAGAGCCGTAGCGTCACCCCGACCGCGTTCGGCAGCGAGCGCAGGAGGGCGACCGCACTGTCGACGCCGCCGCTCATTGCCACGGCGACGCGGCCGGGAGCCGGCGCAGCCCGGAACACCGGGCCCAGCGCGTTGGCGAGCGCGTCCGCCGCGAGCGGCTCGCCGCCCACCGCCGCTGCCTCGAGCAGCGTCAGCCCGGCGAGGTCGCGTTCGAGCCCCGGCGCGTCGGCCTCGACGATCCGATCGCCGTCCACGAGGAGGCGGACGGCCGCCCACTCGCCGTCCCGGCTCGAGTCTCCGAATAGCTCGCGCATTTCGCAACCGTAGAGGTAAAGCCCGACCCCGGCGTTCGAACCGAGCCATGTGATCCTGGTTTCCCAGGTGGGTGCCGTGCCCTCCTCGGCAATGCCTTGTCGGGACGCCGGCTCCCTTTCACGTAGCGTTGGATCTACATGTGTGCCCGATTCGGCGCACGGGGTCGAGCAGTCGGACTGTAGCTTCGTCTACCCGGGTTGGGGAGGCTCGAGCACACGAATGCCGAGCTCCCGGAGCGTCGTGTCGGGAAACGGCGTCGGCGCTCCGGTCAGCGGATCCGACCCGCTCGCGATCTTCGGGTACGCGGTCACCTGACGGATGTCCGGCTCCCGCGCAAGCAGCGCGATGAAGCGGTCGATACCCATCGCGAAGCCGCCGTGCGGCGGCGCGCCCATCTGGAGCGCGTCGAGGAGGTAGCCGAACTTCGAGCGCTGTTCCTCCTCGCTCATCCCCATCACGCGGAAGACGGCCTGCTGCACGTCGGCGCGGTGGATCCGGATGGAGCCGGAGCCGAGCTCCCAGCCGTTCCAGATCAGGTCGTAGTGCTGCCCAAGCGCGCGCGCCGGCTCCGCCTCGAGCGTCTCCACGTGGCCGGGAAGCGGCGCGGTGAAGGCGTGGTGCATGAACGTCCAGCCCCCGAACTCCTCGCTCGTCTCGAAGAGCGGGAAGTCGGTGACCCAGTGGAAGACGTCCAGGCCGGCCTGGACGAGGTCGAGCTCGTGCGCGAGGTGGAGCCGGAGGAAGCCGAGCACGCGCGCGACGACCGGCTCCTGGTCGGCGACGAAGAGCGCCGTCGACCCCTCGGGGACGCCGAGTGCCTCGAGCTCGCGCTCGGACAGGAACTTCGAGATCTGGCTCAGGTTCGCGAGCCCCTTCGCCCCCCACTCCTTCGCGAGCTCCTCGAGCCGGCCCTGCTCGGCGCGGGAGAACGTCTTCGGCACGACGACGTACCTGACGCAGGGCGCGCTCTTGAAGACGCCGAACTCGGAGCCCCGGGTCACCTCGGTTGCCTCCTGGATCTCCAGCCCGAAGCGGAGGTCCGGCTTGTCGGTGCCGTACCGCAGCATCGCGTCGGCGTAGGAGAGGTGCGGGAAGGGCCGCTGCGGCGGCTCGACCTCGGCGGCCTCGAAGGCGCCGACGACGCACGCCTCCATCACGTCGAGCACGTCCTCCCGCTCGACGAACGCCATCTCGAAGTCGAGCTGCCGAAACTCGAACTGCCGGTCGGCGCGGAGATCCTCGTCCCGCCAGCAGGTGGCGATCTGGTAGTAGCGGTCGATCCCGCCGATCATGCAGAGCTGCTTGAACAGCTGCGGCGACTGGGCGAGCGCGAAGAAGTTGCCGGGCTGGAGCCGCACGGGGACGAGGAAGTCGCGGGCCCCCTCGGGCGTGCCGCGCGTCATGCTCGGCGTCCACACGTCGACGAAGCCGCGCTCGTCCATCACGCTCCGGATCGCGGCGACGGCGGTGTGGTTGAGGCGCAGGTTCCGCTGCATCCGCTCGGTGCGCATGTCGAGCCAGCGGTAGCGGAGGCGGAGGTTCTCGTCGACGCCCTCCTCGTCGAGCTGGAACGGGAGCGCGGTCGAGCGCGAGAGGATCGACAGCTCGTCGACCTGCACCTCGACCTGCCCCGTGGGAAGGTTCGGGTTGATCGCCTCGGGAGCGCGCGGCACGACCTCGCCCGTCGCCTGGAGCACGAACTCGTTGCGGATCTCGTGCGCCACCGCCGCCGCCTCGGGCGCCCGTTCGGGGTTGAGCACGAGCTGGGTCTTGCCGGTGTGGTCGCGGAGGTCGACGAAGACGAGCCCACCGTGGTCGCGGCGCGTGTCGACCCAGCCGGCGAGCGTGACGCGGCGGCCGGCGTCGTGCGCCCGCAGCTCGCCGCACATCGCGTCGCGCCACGGCATCTAGAGCTCCGAGAGGCTGTGCACGACGCGGTCCTCCTCCCCGCGCCGCCGTATCTCGTACGTCCCGTCGCTGCGGGCCACGACGACCGTCGCCGCGCCGAGCCGCTGCGCCTGTGTGAGCTGCCCCTTCATCGAGCGGCCAGCGTAGTCGGTGTCGACGATCCGGCCCTCCGCCCGCCATTTGGCGATCATCGGCAGGAGACGCGTCCGGAGCTGCGGCTCCTCGAACGCGACGAACAGGTCGAGCCGCGGCGGATCGGCGGTCGCGCCCTCGCCCTCCATCGCGAGCACGAGCCGCTCGAGCCCGGCGCCAAAGCCAACGCCCGGAGTCGAAGGCCCGCCCATCGCCTCGATGAGCCCGTCGTAGCGGCCGCCGCCGACGATCGACGAGTTGACGTTCTCGTCCGGCCCGATGAACTCGAAGGTCGTGCGCGTGTAGTAGTCGAGGCCGCGCACCAGCGAGGGATGGAGGGTGAAGGGGACGCCGTAGGCCTCGAGGTACGCCCGCACCGCGGTGAAGTGCTCGCGGCAGGCGTCGCAGAGCGAGTCGCCGATCTTCGGCGCGCCGTCGAGCGCCGTGCGAAGCTGCTCGTTCTTGACGTCGAAGACCTGGAGGACGCTCGTGGCGCGCTTGTGCGCGATCTCCTCGTCCGCCAGCAGCTCGGGATGCGCGTCGAGCCACTCGTTCAGCTGCGCGACGTAGCGCGGGCGGCAGTTCCCGTCGCCGATCGAGTTGAGCAGCAGGGTCCATTGCGTCACCCCCAGGCGCCGCAGCAGCTCGGCGTAGAACTGGATCACCTCGGCGTCCACTGCGGGATCCTCCGAGCCGATCGCCTCGAGCGAGAGCTGCCAGTGCTCGCGGTGGCGGCCGCGGCCGGGCCGCGAGTAGCGGTACATCGGCGCGATCGTGTACGCCTTCACCGGCTGCGGCTCGTGCGCGAGGCCGTGCTCGACGTACGCGCGGGCGATCGGCGCCGTCCCCTCCGGGCGCAGGGTGAGCGAGCGGCCGCTCCGGTCCTCGAACGTGTACATCTCCTTGTGCACGACGTCGGAGGCCTCGCCCGACGTGCGCTCGAAGAGGGCCGTCTCCTCGAACCCCGGCGTCGAGACGCGAGACCAGCCGTACTGCGCGCACTGCTCCTCGATCGTCCGCACCAGGCGCCACCAGAGATGGTCGCTCGGCAGGACGTCGTGCGTCCCGCGCGGAGCCTGGAAGGAGGGGCTCATGCCCCAGAGTCGCCGAAGGCGGCGCGGTCTTCCGGCCGGGCATCGGCGGCTTGGCCGCCGCCGCTTCCAGCCTCTGCGCGGAGCGCTGCGAGGAACGGGTTGCGCGCGAGCTCGACGCCGAGCGTCGTCTCGGGGCCGTGGCCCGGGTGCACGACCGTCTCCGGCGGGAGGCGCTCGGAGAGCATCCGCACCGAGGCGAGCAGCGTGTCCCAGTCGGAGCCGGGCAGGTCGACGCGGCCGACGGAGCCGGCGAACAGCAGGTCGCCGCTGAAGAGCTCGCCGTCGGCGTAGAAGGCGACGTGCGCGGGCGAGTGGCCGGGCACCGCGAGGCACTCGAGGGAGACGCCTGCGACCTCGACGGTCTCGCCGCCGCTCAGCAGGTGTTCCGGCGCGTGCGGCCGGCCTGGGACGCCGACCGGCGCGAACTCGGGGTAGCGCTCGAGTCGCTCCCGCTCGCCCTCCGGCATCCAGACCTCGGCCCCGGTCCCCTCGGCGAGGTCGGCCACGCCGCCGAGGTGGTCGAAGTGCCCGTGCGTGACGAGGATCCCGGCGCAGGCGGTGCCGAGCCGCGCGAGCTCGAGGCGCAGGTCGGCGGCGTCGCCGCCCGGGTCGATCACGGCGCACTCGGCGGCGCTGCGCCCCTGCCGAACGACATAGCAGTTCGTCTGGAGCGGACCGAGCGCGTACCTGTCGACGGCCAGCGGCATCGCGGCGAGTCTAGTGGACCTCCGGTTAGCGCTCGGATGGTGTGGGGAAGGGGTCGTGCGTGGACCACTGGAGGCTGGCCGAGGTCGAGACGCCGCAGGGTGCGAGATCGCCGGTCGTCCTGCACTCGCGGGAGGGCGCGGAGCGGGCCGTCCTGATCGAGCTGCGCGCCGGCGAAGCGCTCGGCGACCACGGCGTGAAGGAGTCGGCGCTACTGCTGGTGCTCTCCGGCTCCGTGCGCGTCGAGGCCGGCGGTCAGTCCGTCGACGGCAGCGGGGGATCGCTTTTCCACTTCGACCCGGACGAGCGGCGCTCGGTCACGAGCGACGACGGCGCCCGGCTGCTGTTGCTGCTCGCGCCGTGGCCGGGCGACGGGCATTACCGCGGCGAACGGGCCGCCGGGTCCGGCGTCACCGCTTCCTAGCCGGCTTGCCTCCGCTCTGCTGCTCCGCACGCCGCTGCCACCGGTTGTGGGCGAAGCGGTCGATGAAGTACGTGAACGGGATGAAGAGGGCCGTGTAGAGGACGGCGAGCGCGGCCGCCGAGCCGACGTTGTGACCGCCGTTCTTCGCGCCGAGCACGTAGAAGAGCGCGAAGATCGCGCCGCCGAGGATCAGCGACCGCCGTAGGGCACGCCGCCAGGACGGCGGCGGCGGGACCTTGAGCGGGCGGCCTCCCCGCTGCGGTTGAGCCTTCGCTTTCGGCCTGGCGCCGTTCGTGCGCTTCTCGGGCGCCGCGCCGACGAGCTCCTCGGGCGGGTCCTCGAGCTCGTTGCCCTCGGAGTCCAGCCAGACGGTCTCGTACTCGTGGCGGCGTTCCTTCGCCGCCCGCCGCCGTTGCTTTCTGGTCGGCATGGGAGCTAGCGTAGCTCGCCCCCGACGACCACCTCGGCGACGACGCGCCCGCCGAGGTGGTACGCGAGATACCTCCAGTCGTGCGCGTCGAGGAGCGCGACGTCCGCGCGGTAGCCCGGGGCGAGGCGGCCGATCCGGTCGGCGCGGCCGAGCACGTGAGCGGCATTGACCGTGCACGCGGCGAGGGCTTCTCCGGGAGAGAGGTGGAGCTGGGTGCACGCGAGGGAACAGACGAGCGGCAGGCTCTCGCAGAAGGCACTGCCCGGGTTGAAGTCGGTCGCCAGGGCGACGGCCGCGCCGGCGTCCACCAGCGCCCGCGCCGGAGGCATCGGCCGGTCGAGGAACAGCGCGCTCGCAGGCAGTAGCACGCCGGCGACCTCGCTCGCCGCGAGCGCCCGGATCCCCTCCTCGCCCGTCGCCTCGAGGTGGTCGACGGAGCGTGCGCCGAGCTCGACGGCGAGCGGGATCGCCCCGGCCTCCGTGAACTGGTCGCCGTGGAGACGGAGTGCGAGGCCGGCGTCGCGGCAAGCCTCGAGGTAGCGCCGCGCCTGCGCCTCGTCGAACGCACCTCGCTCGAGGAACACGTCGGCGGCCTCCGCGAGCTTTGCCGCCTCGGGAAGCACGTCGGCGAGAGCGAAGTCGAGGTATGCGTCCGCGTCGTCGAACTCCGGCGGCACGGCATGGGCGCCGAGCCACGTCGGGCTCCCGCCCGCGTCGCGGATCGCCCGCAGCGACGCGAGCTCTGTGTCCCGGTCGAGGCCGTAGCCGGACTTCGCCTCGAAGGTCGTCGTTCCCTCGCGCAGCATCCAGGAGCGGTGCCGTTCGACCGCCGTGCGCAGGCCGTCCTCCCCCGCCGCCCGCGTCGCCCGGACCGTCGAGAGGATGCCGCCGCCCGCCGCGTGCAGCTCCTCGTAGCTCGCGCCGCCGGCGCGGAGCGAGAACTCCGCGACGCGGTCGCCGCCGAAGGCCGCGTGCGTGTGGCAGTCGACGAGACCCGGGATCGCACAAAGCCCGCGACCGTCCAGCTCGCTGACGTCGCCGTCGAGCAGCGGCAGATCCGACATCCGACCGACGGCCTCGATCGTCTCGCCGGCGCAGAGGACGAACGCATCCTCGAGCACGTCGACCTCCCCCAGCGACTGCCCGCGCAGCGGAGCGCCGATCCCGGCCGGCGTCGCGAGCTGCGCCAGGTCGCGGACGAGCAGCCGCGCCGTCACGCGTCGGTCGGCGCGCGCGGGATCCGCAGGCCGCCGGCTGCCGCGGCGGCGACCGCCTCGGGATAGCCCGCGTCGACGTGCCGCATCACGCCCGTGCCCGGGTCAGCGGTGAGCACACGCTCGAGGCGCTCCGCCTGCGCGTCGCTGCCGTCGGCGACGACGACCATCCCCGCATGGATCGCGTTGCCGATCCCCACGCCGCCGCCGTGGTGAACGCTCACCCACGTCGCTCCCGCCGCGACGTTGACGAGCGCGTTGAGGATCGGCCAGTCGGCGATCGCATCCGATCCGTCGCGCATCGCCTCGGTCTCGCGGTACGGCGAGGCGACGGAGCCGGCGTCGAGGTGGTCGCGCCCGATCACGACCGGCGCCGTGACCTCGCCGCTGCGCACGAGCTCGTTGATCGCGAGCCCCGCTTTCGCGCGGTCGCCGTAGCCGAGCCAGCAGATCCGGGCGGGCAGTCCCTGGAATGCCACCCGCTCGGGTGCCAGCTCGAGCCACCGCTGCAGGAGCGGATCGTCCGGGAACAGCTCCCGCAGCCGATCGTCGATCGCAGCGATGTCCGCCGGGTCGCCCGACAGCACCGCCCACCGGAAGGGGCCGATGCCGCGGCAGAAGAGCGGCCGAATATAGGCCGGGACGAAGCCCGGGTATGAGAACGCCTCCGCTAGGCCACCTTCACTCGCCTCACCCCGCAGGTTGTTGCCATAATCGAAAACGTACGCACCGCGCCGGACGTACTCGAGGAGTGCCTCGACATGGCGGACGATCGACTCGCGCGCGAGGCGGAGGTACTCGTCCGGGTCGGACGAGCGGAGCGCCGCCGCCTCGTCGACCGAGTAGCCGAGGGGGACGTAGCCGTTGAGCGGGTCGTGGGCGGCGGTCTGGTCGGTGAGGAGGTCGAACTCCTCCCCGCGCGCCGCGAGCTCCGGCACGACGTCGGCCGCGTTCCCGAGCAAGCCGACCGACAGCGGCCGCTTCTCGGCGGCGGCCGCGCGCAGGCGCGCGAGAGCGTCGTCGATCGACTCGGTCGCCTCGTCGAGGTAGCGCGTCTCGAGGCGGCGCTCGATCCGCTGCGGATCGACTTCGACGCAGAGGATCGCCGCGCCCGCCATCGTCCCCGCCAGCGGCTGGGCCCCGCCCATGCCACCGAGGCCGGCCGTCAGGATCGTCCGCCCACGCAGGTCGGCAGAGCCGAAATGCTTCTCGCCCGCGGCCCCGAACGTCTGGTAGGTGCCCTGCAGGATCCCCTGGCTGCCGATGTAGATCCACGAGCCAGCCGTCATCTGGCCGAACATCGTCAGCCCCTCGGCCTCGAGGCGCCGGAACTCGTCCCAGGTCGCCCACTTCGGCACGAGGAGTGAGTTGGCGATCAGCACGCGCGGCGCGCCCTCGTGTGTCGTGAAGGCGCCGACCGGCTTGCCGCTCTGCACGAGCAGGGTCTCGTCCGGCCCGAGCTCGAGCAGCGCCGCGACGATCGCCCGCAGCGCCTCGTGATTCCGCGCGGCCTTTCCGGAGCCGCCGTAGACGACGAGGTCCTCGGGCCGCTCGGCCACCGCGGCGTCGAGGTTGTTGAGCAACATCCGCAGCGGCGCCTCCGTCGACCACTGGCGCGCGTTCAGCTCGGTTCCGCGCGGCGCGTGGATGGACGAGAGGTCGCCGCAGAGCGCCTCCACCCGCTCGGCGAGGCTCGCCGTCGTGCTCAAGAGAGGTCACCCGCCTCGGCCTCGACCGCCGCCAGGAGCGACCCGTCGCGAATCGCCGCCGCGACGGCCTCGATGTCGCCCGCGAGCGACCGGTCGTCGCGCAGCCTCGGAGACAGCTCTCGCACCGCCGCCCGCGCCGCGCGCCCACCGACTCCCGGCTCGAGCGGCGCGTGGAACTCCACCGCCTGCGCGCCGGCGAGCAGCTCGATCGCAAGAGCCCCCTCGGAGTTGGCCAGCACCTGCCAGGCCTTGAGCCCGGCCGCATTGCCCATGGACACGTGGTCCTCCTGCCCGGCGCTCGTCGGGATCGAGTCGACGGACGCCGGATGGCAGAGCACCTTGTTCTCGGAGACGAGCGAGGCCGCCACGTACTGCGGGATCATGAAGCCGCTGTTGAGGCCGCCGTCCGTCGTGAGGAACGCGGGCAGGCCGTCGGAGAGGTTCGGGTTGACGAGGCGCTCGACGCGCCGCTCGGAGATGTTCGCCAGCTCCGCGACCGCCATGGCCAGGGCATCGAGCGCGAAGGCGAGCGGCTGCCCGTGGAAGTTGCCGTTCGAGACGAGCAGCTCGTCGTCGACGAGGACGAGCGGATTGTCGGTCGCAGCGTTCAGCTCGACCGCCACCGTGTACTCGGCGTACTCGAGCAGGTCACGGCACGCGCCGTGCACCTGGGGCGCGCAACGGAGCGAGTACGCGTCCTGCACCTTGTCGCACCAGCGGTGCGCCTCGATGATCGCCGAGCCCTCGAGGAGCCCCAGGACGTTGGCGGCCGCCGTGCCCTGCCCGCGCAGCGGACGGAGCGCGTGAATCTGCGGGAGAAAGGACGTGCGCGACCCCTGGAGCGCCTCGACCGAGAGCGCGCAGGCGACGTCCGCGGCGCGCGCCAGCCTCCGCGCCCGCACGAGCGCGAGCGCGAGGGCCGCCGCCATGAACTGCGTCCCGTTGATGAGCGAGAGCCCCTCCTTCGCGGCGAGCTCCACCGGCTCGAGTCCCGCCCGCGCAAGCGCGTCGCCGCCCGGCAGACGCTCGCCGTCGAACCACGCCTCGCCTTCCCCCACAAGTGGGAGCGCGAGATGCGCGAGCGGAGCGAGGTCGCCCGAGGCACCGACCGACCCGCGGCTGGGAACCACGGGCAGCACGCCTGCCTCCAGCAGCGCGAGCAGCAGCTCGACGGTCTCGACGCGCGCGCCGGAGTTCCCCTTCGCGAGCGCATTCGCGCGCAGAAGAAGCGCAGCGCGGACGATCTCGTCCGGGTAGGGCTCGCCGACGCCGCACGCGTGCGAGCGGAGGAGCCGGAGCTGGAGCTCGGCCGTCTGCTCCTCGGGGATGGCGACCGCGACGAACCGGCCGAAGCCGGTGTTGACGCCGTAGGTGTGCTCGCGGCTCCCGTGCACGGCGCGCTCGACGAGCTGCCGCGCGGCGCCCATCTTCTCGCGCGCCTCGTCCGACAGCGCGGCACCCGCTCCCTCGACGGCCACGGCCCAGACCTCGTCCACGGTGAGGTCGTCGCCCGTGAGGCCGATCGCAGCCTCGACAGCCACGGCGCGAGCCTAGCCCAGGAGCCGCAGCTCGAGGAGCCGTGACGAGTCGAAGCCCTCGATGCGCAGGAGCGCGCCCGCTGCGGCCGTGGCGGCGCCGGCAGGCATCAGCCCGACGAGCTCGGATCCCTCGACCTCGACGCCGCGAGCCTGCGCCTCGCGCTCGACGACGGCGAGGATCTCGTGCAGCGCGGCCGCCTCCCAGTCCTCGACGTTCATCGACACCTGGGCCTTGCCGGCGCGCGTCAGGTCGAGCCCGAGTGCGCGCACGCCCGGAAAGCCTCCGCCCCGCTCCCTGATGACCGCGGCGATCTCGCGCGCGACCTCACCGCTCGCGCCCGCGAGGTTGACGTTGAACGCGATCAGCGGCCGCCGTGCCCCGACGACGACGCCGCCCGCGGCCGGGTCGAGCCGGGACGGGCCGAAGTCCGGCGTGACCTCGCCGGCGTCGATGCGCTTCTGCAGCTCCACCGGGCCGCCGCGCCGGAAGAAGGCGGGACCGCGGCCGCCGCCGAGCTCGCCGTAGAGGAAGACCGGGAGCTCGAGCTCGCCGCCGATCCGCTCGGCGAGCCTGAGGGCCGCGGCGCGGGCGCGCTCCATGTCCTCCGGCCGGAGCGGGACGAGCGGGACGACGTCTGCCGCGCCGATCCGCGGGTGCACGCCCTCGTGCCTGCGCAGGTCGATCCGCTCCCGCGCGACCGCGACCGCGGCGAGCAGCGCGTCGACGACCTCGGTGTCGTCTCCGACGAGCGTGAAGACGGAGCGATGGTGGTCGGGGTCGGTGTGGATGTCGAGCAGCCGCGCGCGCTCTGCGAGCTCGTGGGCGATCAGCCCGATCAGGACGGGGTCGCGGCCCTCGGAGAAGTTCGGCACGGCTTCGAGCGGGAGCATCGGCGCGGAGCCTACGCTCCGGCGCGATGACCGTTCGCAAGTCGTCCTACCGCTCCCTCGCCTCGCTCGCGCGCGACCTCTCCCGTTGCCGCGCCTGCGTCGAGGCCGGCTATCCGCTCGAGTCGCGGCCTGTGCATGCGCCCAGCGCCGGGCAGCGCGCCTACCTGTTCGGCCAGGCTCCGGGCGTGAACGAGGGGCTGGAGCGGCGGCCGTGGCGCGGCGACGCCGGCCGAAGGCTCCGTCGCTGGCTCGAGCTCGAGGACGAGACAGAGTTCTACGGGACGTTCCACTGCGCGTCGGTCACGCGCTGCTATCCGGGCCGGGCGCCGTCGGGCCGCGGCGACCGCACGCCGACCCCGCGCGAGCAGGAGCTCTGCCGGTTCTGGCGCGACTGGGAGCTCGAGCTGCTGCGGCCCGGCCTGATCGTGACCGTCGGCGGCCTCGCTCTCCGGCGGCTCGTCGGCCTCGCGCCGCTGACGCCGCATGTCGGCGAGCGGTACGAGCTGCACGGGACTCCGGTCGTCCCCCTCCCCCATTCGTCCGGCGCGAGCGGCTGGCTCAACCTGCCGGGGAATCGGGAGCGGCTCGAAGCAGCGCTGGCACTCGTCCGCGCCGAGCTCGCGAAGCTCTAGAGGATCGCATCCCGTCGCTACATTCAGGACGGTGAGCGCCGTTCCGTATCGCCGCACGTTCGCGCGGCTTCTCTCCTTCCTGCGCCCGTACAAGCGCGGCCTCGTGATCTCGATCGTGCTGGCGGTCGGCTCGCAGGCCTGCCAGATCGCGCTGATCTGGGTGACCGGCAAGAACGTGATCGACGGGGCGCTCGAGAATCACGACACGCACCAGCTCTGGCTGTACGTGGGCGCGATCGTCGCCCTCGGCTTCGTCTCGGCGGCGCTCATGAGCGCCCGGCGGCTCATCTCCGGCAAGCAGGCGCTCGACGTCGAGATGGACCTGCGCCAGGGGCTCTACTCCCACTTCGTCAGGCTCTCGTTCGGCTTCTACGACCGTCACCAGACCGGGCAGCTGATGTCGCGGGCGACGGTCGACCTCCAGGGTGTCCGTTTCTTCCTCGGCTACGGCCTGATCTTCTTCTTCCAGAACGCGCTCACCGTCGTCTCGGTGAGCGTCGTCCTCTTCTTCGTCGAATGGCGGCTCGCGTTCGTCGTGCTCGCCGTGATGCCGTTCCTCGTCGGGGTGGCCTATCGCTACAGCCACGTCGCGCACCCGACGCTGCGCGACGTCCAGCAGAAGCTCGCCGACGTGGCGACGGTCGTCGAGGAGAACATCGTCGGCGTCCACGTGGTCAAGGCGTTCGCCCAGGAGCCGGCCGAGGAGAGGAAGTTCGGCGCCCGCAACGAGGCGCTCTTCGGACAGACGATCCGGGCCAACCGGCAGCGCGCGACCTATGTGCCGCTCCTGTCCTTCCTCCCGCTGCTCGCGCAGGCGTCGGTGCTGCTCGTCGGCGCGCGGATGGTCGCGCACGGGTCACTGAGCGTCGGCTCCTTCGTCGCGTTCAACTTCTTCCTCGCGATGCTCGTCATGCCGCTCCGCTCCCTCGGGATGTGGGTCGGCCAGGCGCAGCGGGCGACAGCGTCGGGCGAGCGGATCTTCCAGATCCTCGACGAGCCGGAGGACGTGGCCGACCGGCCCGGCGCCGTCGAGCTGCCGGCCGGCGACGGCGCGATCCGCTTCGAGGACGTCTCGTTCTCCTACCTGGAGAGCCGGCCGGTGCTCGAGCATCTCGACCTCGCGCTCGACGCCGGGACGACGGTCGCGCTGATCGGGCACACCGGCTCGGGCAAGACCACGGTCTCTTCCCTCGTGCCGCGCTTCTACGACGTCGACTCGGGGCGCGTGCTCGTCGACGGCGTGGACGTGCGCGACGTGAAGCTCGCCTCGCTGCGCCGCGCGATCGGCGTCATCGCGCAGGATCCCTTCCTCTTCTCCACCACGGTGCGGGACAACATCGCGTTCGGCCTGCCGGAGCTGACCGACGACGAGATCGAGCGGGTCGCGCGGCTCGCACAGGCGCACGAGTTCATCGAGCGGCTGCCGCAGGGGTACGACACGGTGATCGGCGAGCGCGGCATCACGCTCTCGGGCGGGCAGCGGCAGCGGATCGCCATCGCACGCGCGCTCGCGGTCGACCCGCGCATCCTCATCCTCGACGACGCGACCGCCTCGGTCGACGCGACGACGGAGGCACACATCCGTGCCGGGCTGCGCGAGGTGATGGAGGGCCGGACGACGCTGATCATCGCGCACCGGCTCTCGACGATCGCACTGGCGGACGAGGTCGTCGTCCTGGACGGCGGCCGGATCGTCGCCCGGGGCACGCACGAGGAGCTGCTCGACACGAGCCTCGTCTACCGCGAGATCCACGAGCACGGCCTGCTCGAGCGGCAGTTCGCGGACGCCGTCGAGGCCCGGGCCGAAGTGGAGGAGGTTGCATGAGCCAGGTCTCCAAGAGACACGGCCGGAACCTGATTCCGGACGGTGGCTTCTCCGGACGAGCCCGTAGCGCGGGAACCGCATGGCTCGATCGAGCGGTTGGCTCAATCGGACACGGCCGGAACCTGGTTCCGGACTGGTCCGGAGGAGGCATGTCGTGAGGGTTCACCAACCCGGCGGGCATCTCATGCGGCAGCGCAGCGCCGAGGTCGAGGACTGGTCCTGGAACACGACGCGCCGGCGGCTCGGCGTCCTCTGGCGGCTGACGAGGCCGTACCGCTTCCGCACCTTCCTCTCCGTCTTCTCGCTCCTCGCCGCGACGGCGACGGCGCTCGCCCCTCCCCTCCTCGCGAAGTACGCGCTCGACGACGCGATCAACAACAAGACCGGCACCCAGCTCGTCGTGGTCGTCTCCCTCTTCGTCGGCCTCGCCCTCGCGAACTGGGGGATGACCTACGTCGAGACGTACATGACCGGCTGGGTCGGCGAGCGGATCCTCGCCGACCTCCGCGCGCAGCTCTTCGGCCACCTCCAGTCGCTGTCGCTCGGCTTCTACGAGCGGAACCGAGCCGGTGTCCTGATCAGCCGGATGACGAACGACGTCGAGGCAATCGACCAGCTGGTCACGGACGGCGTGACCACACTCGCGCAGAGCACGCTCCTGCTCAGCGGCACGGCATTCCTCCTGCTCGTGCTCGACGCGCGGCTCGCTCTCGCGACGCTGGTCGTGATCCCGTTCATGGTCCTCGCGAGCGCGCTCTTCCGCTCGCGCTCCGCGCGTGCGTACTCGTCGGTGCGGGAGCGGCTCGGCATCGTGACGGCCACGCTCGCCGAGGACATCGCCGGCATGCGGATGGTGCAGGCGTTCGTGCGCGAGCAGCGAGCGACGGAGAACTTCCGGGCGGTCGCGCTCGAGTACCGGGACTCGAACATGCAGACGGTCGTGCTCAACGGCCTCTACTTCCCGTTCGTGAGCCTGCTCGCGACCCTCGCCCTCGCGATCGTGCTCGGCTACGGCGGGCACCTCTACCTCCGCGACGAGATCGCACTCACGACGCTGTTCGCCTTCATGCTCTACGTGAACAACTTCTTCGACCCGATCCAGCAGCTCTCGCAGCTCTACAACACGTTCCTCTCGGCTGCCGCGGCGCTGGACAAGATCATCGGCGTCCTCGACGAGACCCCGGAGGTCGTCGACCGGCCCGATGCGAAGCCGCTCGAGCGGATCGGCGGGCACGTCCGCTTCGAGGACGTCCACTTCGCCTACGGCCTCCGCGGCGGCGAGCTCGGTGAGGAGGTGCTCCACGGGATCGACCTGGAGGTGCCGGCCGGGACGACGGTCGCGCTCGTCGGGCACACGGGCGCGGGCAAGTCGACGATCGCGAAGCTGCTCGCGCGCTTCTACGAGCCGACGAGCGGCCGGATCACGATCGACGGCGTCGACCTCAACGACGTATCGCAGGAGTCCCTACGCCACCAGCTCGGGATCGTGCCGCAGGAGGGCTTCCTCTTCGCCGGCACGGTCGCCGAGAACATCGCGTTCGGGAAGCCGGGCGCGGGGCACGAGGGCATCGTCCGCGCGGCCCAGACGGTCGGCGCGCACGAGTTCATCCTGAAGCTCGAGGACGGCTACGACACGCAGCTCGGCGAGCGCGGCTCACGCCTATCGCTCGGCCAGCGCCAGCTCGTCGCCTTCGCGCGGGCGCTGCTCGCCGACCCGCGGATCCTCGTCCTCGACGAGGCGACCTCCTCGGTGGACATCGGGACCGAGCGCACGATCGAGCGGGCGCTGCGGACGCTGCTCGCCGACCGGACCTCGTTCGTGATCGCCCACCGGCTGTCGACGATCCGCGACGCCGACCTCATCGTCGTGCTCGAGCACGGCCGCGTGATCGAGCAGGGCTCGCACGAGCAGCTCCTAACCCGCCAGGGGCTCTACACGAGCCTCTACGGCGACTGGGCGGACGCGTAAGCCTTCGTCATCTCGATCCGCTGAAGCAGCGTCGGGTGGTTCTCGAGGAAGACGTAGTCCCACCACGGCGGGCTGGGGTCGTCCTTCGTCTCAACGGCGAAGAGCCGGAAGAGCCGGCTGCCCGCGCCCGGATCGTGCGTCGCGCGAAGCGCCGACCAGTCCGCCTCCGCCTCGAGATGGCGCGTCACCACGTTCTGCAGAGGCAGTACCGCCAGCTGGAGGACGACGTAGACGAAGATGGCGAGCGGGACCGCCTCGGGCACTCTCATCCCGCCGCGCCGCCGGGTCGCGAGCGCGAGCAGGAAAGCCAGCGGGACGGCGAAGAGCGCATACCAGCCGATCGACTTCCAGATGTGGTTGTGCTCGAGGTGGCCGAGCTCGTGCGCGAGCACGAAGCGGTCCATGCGCGGCGTGAACGGCGGTTCGACGATCGGCTCCCAGAGGAAGACGCGCCGGCTCGCGCCCAGGCCGGTCGCGAACGCGTTCGGTTCGTCGAAGCCATCCAACACCTGCACGGGCACGTGCACGTGCTCGGTGCGCTCGAGCGGCGTGACGTAGGGCGCGTCGAACGCGGTGCCGCCGAGCAGCCACGGTGTGACGAACGCGAACAGGATCGTCAGCCCGACGAAGACCGGCGCGGCCGGCAGCCACCACCCGTTGCCGATCCGACGCACCCGCGCCAAACCCATCACGACGGCGAGTGCGGCGCACAGGAAGACGAACCGCACGCCCAGCGCGAGCCAGTTCCCGATCGTCACCTGCACGTAGCTGCCCGAGAGCCCGTAGCGGTGCCGCCACCAGACGTCCAGGACCGCGAACGGCAGCTCCGCGGCCCAGACGAGGGCGAAGCCGATCATGCCGAGAAGCATCCCCGTGCCGATCGGCCCCGCCGCCGACTCGCGCGTCCAGCGCACGCCGAAGCGGACGAAGAGGCCGAGCACCACGAGCTGCGTGACGGTTCTGCCGAGCCAGAAGAGCCGCTCCACACCGCTGTAGTGCTGCGCCCGGTGCAGCGCGTGCGGCGGGAAGAGCGCGTGCGCCGAGAGGTGCGGCAGGTGATACGCCGGCAGCGACGACCGCCAGAGCAGCCATGCCGCGACGGCCCATGCCGCCGCGGCGACGGCCGCGAGCGTTACGCGAGCGAGAACTCGAGCTCCTGCTGCTGCGACTCCTCCCGCCCCTCGAGCGGGCTCGCGTGCGGGTAGCGATCCGTGATCAGGAACAGGTACGCATTGAGCTGAGCCTGGTAGCGCAGCCCGTACGCCATCAGGTTCCGCAAGCCCCAGGGCGCCTCGC
>JBJMKE010000096.1:0-37150 GCA_045806005.1 Gaiellaceae bacterium | reverse complement strand
GCTGCATCACGAGCTCCTTTCGTGGTGCCACGCCCCGGGGCGTTACCGCGCCGCCGGGGCTCTGTTGTCCCCCTCAGCATAGGTCCCCGGGCACCCGACTTCAAGTCGGCGCGGCACCGGCCACGCCGCGCAGCCATGCGGGCTAGCGACGCGCGGGGCCACCTCGGGGCCACGCCTCCAAGCAGCGCCGTCGCAGCAGCTCCCGCCCGCGCGCGCAACGTTCCGCCGCCGTGACCGCCGACCCGACGAAGGCCGAGGCGGTAGTCGCTCATCGCGTTCTCTTTCCGTTGGCCGCGCCGTTCGCGAGGTGGGCGTCGAGGTCGCTTCGGCGGATCAGCGTCCTCGCGCCGTCCTTCATGCGTTCGAGGCGGCGCTGCGAGAGCAGGTTGTCGACGCGTTGCCGCGAGCAGCGTAGGTACTCGGCCGCCTCCTTCACGGTCATGTACGGGCTGTGCGGCGCGGCCTGCGTCTCGGCGAGCCGCTCCTCCAGCTCGGCGACGCGAGCCGCGAGCTGCTCGAACTCCTCGAGTGACGGGACGCGCGCGCTCACGAGTCCGGCTCCCAGTAGGCGCCCCGTCCGTGCGATTCGCCGCTTTCCTCCCAGAGCCGGTCGAAGAGCGCTTCTTCGTTGGGGTCGTCCTCGCGCGCGATCCCGCGCGGAGCTTCTCTCTCAGTCCAAGCCGTAGTTGGGTCCTCTCGTTCGTCTAAAGAACCCGGAACGGGGGCGCTCCGCGGCCCGGCGGGATCCGGCTCAGGGAACGGGTTCGCGGGGGTATCAGAGGGCGGAACGGAGGACGGCCGGCCCGGAACGGTCGCTGTGGCCGGGTCTGGTTCGACCTCGGAACGGCCAGCGGCGTCGGCGGCCGCGATCCCGCTCGTGGAGGGGTCTCGGGAGTCGTCGGAGGACGGAACGGGCGCGGCCTCGGAGGGCGGAACGACCCCGGAACGGCTCGGGCTCTCGCGAGCGATCGAGAAGACGTAGACGACGCGGTCGGCGGTGCCGCGCGTGGTGTAGTCGAGATGGCCTTCCTGCCGCATCTCGCGGAGGAGACGTCGCAGCGCCTCGAGCTTGGCGCGATCGGTGCCCCGGTGGGTTGCGGCGGCGAGCGACGCGACCCGCATCTCGGGCGTCGGCTGACCGCGACGGAGCTTCCTGGTGTCCGCGCGATTGACGAGCGCGTCGAGGATGTCGCGCCGCTCGGGTGATAGGCGGCCTGCCTCCAAGTCGGTCTGGATCCATGAGGGCCGCGGGTCGAACGGGTAGTCGAGGCGCTCCTGCTGGCCGCTGTTCACGCCGGCACCTCCACCGGAGACCGCCCCAACCGGCGAGGTTTGAGCAGGTTTGCCCGACGTCGGACGGCGCCGACCGCGTCGATGCCGCGAATCTCCAGGTCGCCGCCGCTCACGACCGCCCCTGCGGGTTTGGGAACCGCCGCTCACGGCCGCGAACGCGCCGAACGATCCGCAGGGCCTCCTGCTTCCTAATCGTCAGCGAGACGGCGACCTGCGACGCTGAGGCGTCGGGGTGCTCATCGAGGAACGCGAGGACGCGGAACACGTCCGCCGCGCGGTCGGCGCGAGTACGGCTCACCGCCGACCTCCGGTGCCGACTAGGGCTCGGTCAGGATCTCGCGGTCGGGCTCGACCAGCGGGTCCGGCGCGCGCTGCACGCCGCGTCGTCGCGCGGCGCTCGCGGCGGCGAGTGCGCCGAAGCGCCGCGACGGGGCGAACGGGGCCGACCGCTCTCTTCTCGACGGTCACCGCTCGCCTGTAGAGGGTCAGCCGCCCGCGAAAGCGCCGCTCGAGGCCGAGCGCCTGCTTGACGTAGCCGCGGTATCGCGGGCTCAGGCGGGCGAGGTCCTCGTCGGTAACCCGCGACGCTGAGATGCCGGGGCACATGAGCTGGAGCTGGTTCAACTGCTCACGTTCAGCGTCAGTGAGAGAGTCGTCCGCGCGCTTGCGCGCCTCGGCCTCGCCGGTTCGACCCTCGAGTTCCTGCTGGACAAGGAGGACTTCGACGCCGACGGTCTCGCGCACGCTCTCGCCGCGCCCTGCCCGATCGAGCAGATCGCGTAGCGTGGCGGTAGTCGCGCCGGCTAGGTCTTGGCGCTCCACCCGCGGGTCCTAGATCTCGTCGTGGCGTCGAGCACGCGGCCAACGTACTAACGCCGTCGGACGAGATACGAAGGGGCGCCTTCCGACGCCCCTCCAGTGCTCGGGCCGCCACAGCCCGCGAGCTCATCGCTCTAGCCGCGACCGTAGCGGACGTGGTGGACGACCTACACGGACTCGACCTGCAGCAGCCCGACGAACGGCGACTCGTCCTCCTCCTCGAACGGGACGACATCGAGAACACGGAACCTCTGGCCGGCACCGAGCAGGATCTCCTCGCCGGAGTGGATCATCATCGCGTAAGTCGCCTCGCCGAGATCGTCCCCCGCCGGCGTATGGAGGCGGTACCTGAACATCTTTCTCCTCTCCGGGGCCGGACGGCGGGATCGAGGCTACATCAGGAAAGCAGCGAGTTCACCCGGGTGAAGAGGTCCTCGAAGCGGGCGAGAGTCGGTTCGTCGACGTTCGGGAGCAGGTCAACCTGCTTTTCGAGCAGGTGGCGGGCCGGCCTGTAGTGGTCGAACGGGCCGCCGAGTGCTTGCTCGACACGCGGAACGATCCGATTCCCGGGCTTGAGCTTCGACTTGGTGACGCTGATGCCGGCGTCCTTCAGCAACTGCAGGTAGAGCGCCTCGTCGAACATGTCCTCGATATCGGCTTCGTTCGTGCTGGTGATCGAGTTCAGAGGGATTACCTTCTTCTTCTCGATGATGCCGCGCTTGACGAGCGAGTCGATCTTCTGGGAGCCGCCGCTCGCTGAGTCCATGACGACGGCGACGTTGAGCTGAGCTCCTAGGAGGGCGACGAAGGTTGGGATCTTGTCCAGGCCGCCGACCGGGACGATCACCCATCGCGGGTCGAGCGAGGTGCGGTCGAGCTCTCGGAGGCGATCGCTCAGGACAGTCAGGTAGAGGTAGTCGGCAGGTCCCTCGACGACGAGGTTGTCGGGGCCGACGAAGAGCGTCTGGGCTAGGTCGTAGCCGAGGGCGGCCTGCAGCGGGAAGATCGTCTCAGCGCTCGTTGCGAGAACGTCCTCGCTGATGGTCGTGCCGCCAGGGTCGACGTCTTCCACGGTTCGGACACGTTGGAGCTCGGTCGGGTCGACCATGAACGGCGAGTGCGTGCTGTAGACGACCTGGTGGTGAGGTGCGAGTCGCTCCTCGATGTATCGCAGCAGGTCGAGCTGGGCGGCGGCATGAAGCCCGAGACCGGGCTCGTCGAGCAGGAGGACGAGCGACGACTCGTTTCGGTACTCGGAAAAGGCGACCAGGAACGAGAAGAACCACACGAATCCGGCTGAGCGCTCGCCGAAGTTCAGGCTGACGCCGTGGCGGAGGTTCTGGATGCGGATCTCCAAGAACGGAGGCTCGTGCCCTTCGGCCGTCGCGGGGGCGTTGAAGTCGAGGTCCAGCTCGACGCGCAGGTCCTTGTTCTGGCTCCAGTAATCGAAGACTTCCTTGGTGATGGCGTTGCTCGCTGCCTCTAGCTCCGCCTTCCGGGCCTCGTAATCCGCTTGGTTGAAGGCGGCGGTCTCCGCTCCGGCGAGCTTCAGGAGCGCGAGCGCCGTCCGCTCGCCCGAGGTGAGCTCTCCTCCGGCCTGCAGCTGCGGAATCGAGACCCGTCCCGGCATGACGCTGTACTGATCGAAGTAGAGAAATCGCGGATACCGACTTGCGATCTCCTTCCGCAGTTCGGCCATGAAGTCGTAGCTGGCGAACTCGGTCGCGAGCGCGGCCGCGACGGGTACCTCGGTGGCGTCGAGCGCCTCTAGCTTCGGGACAAGGTCGGCGAACGTCTTGCAGCCGTCGGCGAGCTTCGGATCTACCTCCTCGAGGTCCAGCCGGTGACGCATCGCGACCAACTCGTCCGTCTGGCCCACCGAGACCGAGGTCTCGTTGCCGTACGTCCGGGAACGGGTCACGAGTCGGCCGTCGATTACCTTCTTCCCGAACTCCTCTTCGATCGCAGCCACGTCCTCGTCGGTTAGTTCGAAGGTCACCGAGATCGGCTGCTTGGGCGGTACGTCGCCCTTCTCAAGCGCCCACCGGGACCGTGGAAAGTCTCGGAGTCCGTCGAATGTCTGCGGGTGGCCGGTTGGGACGGGATTGATGCGGTAGACGGCTTCGAGGAACGCCGTTTTCCCGCTCTCGTTCTTCCCGACCAGGCATGTGACCGCCTCGTCGAAGGTCACCTCGTCGGTGTCGGTGATGCTCTTGAAGTCGCTGACCCTCGCGCTCCGGACGATCATCCCCTAGACCTCCGCCCTCTCGTCGAACGTCCCCGCGCAAGGCGGGCTTCTGGAGCCGAAACATATGTCAGGACCGGGATGCGCGGCCTCCGGCGGAAGAGAAGGTCGCGCCCGGCGAGAGTGGGATCACCGCCTTTCGGGCCGGGCGCGAGTCGATGGTCAGGATCCGAGGGTGAACTCGACCTCGCGAGGCGCGGCGCCGTCGAGCGACCAGCAGCGCAACTCGCCGGTCGCGAGGCTGTAGATCGCGAAGACCTCCCAGCCGTGGCGACTCGCCCCCTCCACGTCCGTCTGAGACGGCGTAGCCGACCCCCTCGGGTGGGAGTGAAGAGGGATCAGTCGCCGTCCGCGGCGGACGAGCTGGCGCGGCGCCGCGACGCGCGCCTGATAGGGGCGGCGCGCAGGGTTCCCGAGACGGGCGTACCGCATTGCGCGATCGCCGTCGCAGACGAGGACCCCGAGCGACTCGAATCCGGGGCGCTCCCGGTCGACCGCCCTCGCGTGCTCGGCGACCGCCTCGACGACCTCGGCCGGGACGACGATCACGGCTGCGCGCCGGCGGAGCGAATGAACGCGTCTACGCCAGCGCGCACGAGGTCCGCGATCTTCGCCTCCGCTTCCGGCGTGGTCGGGATCAGAAGTCGCTCCCGCCGCTCGCGCAGGAGCGCCTCGTACTCGTCGGCTCGCGCCCGGGTGAAGCGGAAGTCGGAGACCGTCAGCTCGGCCAGCGGGACCCGGTAGGCGCGGCCTACGCCGACCCCGAACTCCTCCGCGCAGTCGTGACACAAGACCGCGCCAGGGATGATGACCCCGGCGACCTTCACGCAGTCACGGCGATCGCAGACGTGCTCGTCGTCGTAGAGGTAGAGCGGAGCGCCGAGGATCATCTCCTGCTCGAGCGAGAGGTGCCCGTCGTTCATCGCCGCCCCAGCCGAGCGCGAAGGCGCGGCGAGGGTTCGGCCGCCGCTGCGAGTTGCCGCCGCCGTCTCCGCCGAGCTGCGAGGCGAATAGCAACGTGGCGAGTGAAAACAGCGGCGTCGCCGCGCTCTCGCTCGACCCTATGCTCCCGCGCCGCCTCAAGCCGAAGCTGCCGGTCCGCCTCGACCTGCGCCTCGACGGCCTTCTCCTGCTCGACGTCGACGGCGACCGGGTCGTCCTCGGCGGGCTCGAACCCGAGCGGGAGCCGCGCCCGGGCGAGGAGCTCCGCGTAGGCGTCCTGCTCCGGGTCGCCGGTCGCCACGAAGCCGGTGAGCCGCAGCTTTCCGTCGCCGTTGACGGCGCGCAGGGGCTGCCACCGCCACCCGAGCTGGCCGAGGATGAGCTTCCGGATCTCGGGCGCGGTCGGAGCGGGCGCAGGCGAGCCGACGAGACGGAACCTCACGCCGGCACGTTCCTCACGTGACGGCCGTCCATCGCGGCGCGGAGGCGCGGCCCCGGCGCGATCGACCACTCGGAACCCCGCTTCGTGACCTCGAACCACCCATTGTTATCGGCGACGTGGTGAAGGGTCTCCTGCCAGCGCCCCGCGAGCTGCCCCTCCGGGTCCAGGTCGGCGCTGAAGGGGCCGAAGCCGGCGTCGATGACGAGCACGGCCTCGCCGTCGACGCGCTCGATTCGCGAGCGGGGAGCCAGAGGCCGGCCGCCGACGAAGCTCGTGACGAGGGCAGCGATCATGCCGACGTCGGCGACGCCGAGGGCGCCGCCCTCGACCTGCCGCGCCAGCTCGGCGAAGACGCCGTGCTCCTCCTTGCGGCTAAGGGGCCGCCGGACCGCTTCGACGTGCGCCTGCGCTGCGAGCGCCTGAATCTCGGCTGCGGCCCGGGCGTCCGCGAAGACGTCTCGAGCGTCGGCTGCCTTCTCGATCAGCGCCTCGAGCCGCCTCCGTCCCTTGCCGAGCCTCTCCCACGACCAGCCGCCGGTGCTGGCCTCGCGGGTGAGCTCGATGAGTTCCCATTGCTCCGGCTCGGTGAGTCTGTTCGCGTTGACTCGCAGTCCGCCGTCGCGGTATCCGGACGTCGCTCTCGCGATCTTGTCCTTCACGTCGAGCAGCGTTTCGGTGTTCGGCGCGGTGCGGCGCCGCCTTCTCGTGAGCGCGCTCATGGCGTTCTCCTTTCGCTTTCGGTTGACGGCTTCGGCGAGATCCGCCGGCCATGTCGCTGAGGGCGCGTCCGTATCGAGCCACGACGGTGCTCGTGGGCACCCATCGGTCTCCGACCCGGTCGACGTGGTCCCGAGCGAACTCCTGCAAGAGCAAGCCCTCGGCGAACTCGACCGAGCAGCCGATCGAAGCCGCAATTGCCTCCGTGGTCAGGCCGGTCGGCATCAGGCGAACCCGTAGACGACGTCGCCCGACTGAGGGCGGTCAGGACGATGAACGCGCCGGACACGCTCGACGCGGGTCACGCGGCCAGCCTCCGTGTCGGGTCAATGCGCCGGCACTCGACCGGCCTCCACCCCTTCTTCGAGCTCATCGGCGACAGGACCCGCTCGCAGACCACGAGGACCCCGAACTGGCGCAGGAGGACGCTGGACCGCCTGCCGACCCGGTTGTCGCGAGTCGCGGGGCCTACGGTGCGGAGCGTCTCCTCTACGCGGTTTTCGAGGCAGCCGGAGACGCCGAGCCTCCGCGCCTGCTCGAGCGCGGTGTTCGTCGCCGCGAGGACGAGGGGACGGCCGCTCATCCATCGCCTTCCGTCTTCGGCCCGTTCCAGGTGAAGCCGTCCGCCTCGTCCATGCGGAGCGAAGGCGCCTTGACGACCTTCCCGCCGCAGTCCCCGTAGCCGCCCGCGACGAGGTCGCCGTGCGGAGCGCCGCCGCCTCTGCGCAGCATCCCGAACCGGCCGGCCGCGTAACTATCGGCGGTCGTGTCCGAGAGCGGGACGCCGAGCTCGCGGAGCCGCTCGCCCAGAGACGGCTCGCCCGGAAGCGGGATCCGGCCGCGCGCTACGCCGCCACGCCGACGGTCGGAGCGGGCGCCGAAGAAAGGGATCCTCACCCGACCCAACGGCCCATCTCGTCGTAACCCTGGCCGCCGTTGCCGAACTCGACCAGGCCGAGCGCCGCCTCGCGGGCGCGCGGATGCCCCGCGTACTTGCCGTACTCCTCGATCTGGCCCTTCGCCACGAAGCTCCCCCTCGCCAGCCGCCGGTCGAGCCGCGCCTTCGAGACCGCGAGCGCGAGCGCCGTGGCGAGGTCGCCGTGCGACGCACCGAGCCTCCTGATTCGGACGGTCGCCGCGCCGGGCGTCGTCGCCGTCTCGACCCGCCTGAGCTCCCCCAGCAGGTCCGGATGGTCGAACAGCTCGAGCTGCTCCTCGTAGATCCGCTGCTTCAGGTTGAGGAACATCGCCGACTTCGACTGGGCGGTCGTCGCCTCCACCATCGCCCGCACCCCGCGCCGGCGCAGATGCTCCGTGACGGCGGCCGCCGAAAACTGGTCGAGGTGCAGGTCGCGGACGCCGTGCTCGAGGCAGACCTCAGCGATCTCGTCCAGCACCGCTGAGAACGAGAGCGGGACGCCCGGCCGCGGCGACCACGACCGCGCCACCGCGAGGCGCAGCCGCTCCTCCTGCGGGTCGCGGCCCACCACCACGAGCGCCGACGAGTCCCCCGTAAACGCGAGGTCGGCCGCCGCGACCGGCTCGACCACCTCGCCCGCCCGCAGCTCCCGCTTCCGCCCCACCGCCGCCTCGACCCGCGCCGCGTCGAGGAAGGCACCGCCCGCCGCCACGAACTCGGCCTCATACTCAGCCCGGAACGACTCGGGATCGCGACGACGCTCCAACTCCAACGCGGCAGACGCGAAGCCCGGCCGCGCCTCCAACGTCCCCGCCTGCACGCACAAGGCGTCCGGAAGATCGCCCTTCTCGACGGTGTGCCACAGGTCGGCGAAGAACCCGTCGACGCCGAACGGTGAACTCGCGACGATCACTCGACCGGCAGCCCCGAACTGCGCGACCGACGGTGCAAGCGACCGGAACACCGGCTCGGCTGCCTGGTTGCCGTCGGTGTCCAGCATGTGCGCCGCCTCATCGAGGAGCAGCGCCGCGATCGGCCACCCGCGGCCACCGCGCGACGTACAGGGGAAGGCGGCGAGGACGCTGCGGTTGCGGAAGCGGATCTCGTCGTCCGAGAAGGACTCGACCAGCGGAGCGAGCAGCGGCGACGCCTCGATGACCGTCCGCCCCTGCTCGATGTAGATCCGCCCCTGCCGGAGGTTCGTCGCGACCGCGACCGCGTACAAGCGCTCGCGGCGGCGCAGGTGCTCCCGCAGCTCGGGCCGCAGCAGCAGCGTCCATAGCGCGACGAGCACCGCGAGCAGCGTCTTGCCGGAGCGGCGGCCGAGCGCCCAGACGTGCAAGAGGTCATCGCCGGCCTCGACCGCGGCCAACAGCTCGCGCTGACGCGGCGTCAACTGGACCCCGAACAGGCGCTCGTCGTCGCACGCCTCGAGGAGGCCCCCGCGCAGGCCCGTCTCGACCGTCGATCTCACTCCGCCTCCCGCCTTGCCGCGAGGTGCGACCGGAGTCCCGAGAACGGGTCAGCCTGCCTGGCGCGCTCGATCATCTCCGACGCGGAGCGCGGCGTCAGGCCGAGCGCCTCCAGGTCGCGCGCGATCGCGTTCTCCAGCTTCGCCAGGTGGTCGAGGATCGGCGCGGGCTTCCCGTCGCGGAGGAGGCCGTGCTCGTCCAGGTCGCGGTAGGCGCGACGCTGCCGCCAGAGCCGCCCGGCGAGCTGCCCGACGGCGAGGCCGAACGGCCCGTCGTAGGGGAGCTGCTCGATGATCGCGGCCTCGATCTCGGCCCGCTCGGCGCGGGTCTCGTCGCGCAGCGTCGGATCGGCGAAGAAGCCGTGCCGCATCGCGGCTACGTTCTGCGGTTCGAACGGTGGCCACGAGCCGTTGCCGCGCCGCTCCAGCTCCTCGCTCATCGCCACGAAAGCTCTTCCGCGCGTGCCGTGTGCGGCGGCCGCGTCTCCAGGTCGAGCAGCGCCTCAACGTCCGCGGCGCGGAAGCGGACGGCCCCGTTCGGCACGAGCCGCACCGGCCGCAGCACGCCTCTCCGTCGCAGCCGGTCGATGGTCGACAGGCTGACCCGGAGGGTGTCCGCTAGCTCTCGCCGCGTCAGGAGTGAGCAGATAGAAGCGTCAGTCTCCATGCGAACGCGCGTTCTATCACGCGCTACCCGGCGCGCCCTCGTGTCGCCAGGCCGACGTGTCGCCGGGTGGCCCCCTGCGTGGCCCCATCCGATGCCGAACCGTCCTCGCCCGCTCGAAGCCAGCCGCTATTCCGCACGGTAGAGCGATGCCGGGGGCGGGACTTGAACCCGCACGGCCCGAGGGCCACCCGATTTTAAGTCGGGCGCGTCTGACCAGTTCCGCCACCCCGGCGCGGTCAGCGTACCGCCGGTCGCCGCGCCCGACCTGCGCGGGCGCGGCTCACAACGTTGGCAATGGCCAGCGCGCGAGCTTCGGCTCGCGCATCCCGCGAGCGGAAAGCACAGCGCGGGGCACCCGCGCGAAGCGCGCCTGCCCAAGCGAAGCGGGCGAGCGAAAAATCGCGGGCGCGTCTGACCAGTTCCGCCACCCCGGCGCGGTGAGAGTACAGCCCATCTTGGGCGCCGGATACCCTCCCGCCCGATGACGCACAACACGATCGTCGTCCTCTCCGTGCTCGGGGTGATCGGGCAGGTGCTGATCGGGATCATGCTCCTGGTCGGCCTGCTCGCGCTGGTCGGCGTCCGCGGGCCGCTGAACGGCATCCGCCGCCTGCTCTGGGGCTACGAGCTGTGGGCGGCGTTCGTGGTCGCGGCGATCGCGACCGGCGGCAGCCTCTTCTTCTCGCAGATCGCGAACTTCCCGCCGTGCGAGCTCTGCTGGTTCCAGCGGATCTGCATGTACCCGCTCTCGATCCTCACCCTCCTCATGGCCCTGGCGAGCGACAACCGCGCGGCGCGCTACCTCTTCCCGCTGCCCATCGTGGGCGCCTGCGTCTCGATCTACCACCTGCTGATCGAGAACGCTGTGATCAAGGAGCCCAACGCGTGCCAGGTGTCCGCGCGGGGCGGCTGCGCCGTCAAGTGGGTCAACGAGTTCGGCTACATGACGATCCCGACGCTCGCGCTGACCGGCTTCCTCCTTCTCATTGGATTCTTGGTCCTTGCGACCACCGGGGAAGCCGAGGCTGCGGCTACCCTTCCGGCGCATGCCGAGCGGTAAGAGAGCCAGAGAGCAGCGCCAGGCGGCGGCCGCGACCGCCGGCCGGACGCCGCCTCCCGTGCGCTCGAAGGGCGCCGGCGGGTCCCGCGCGCGCCAGGCGTCGCCGCGCACTCTCGGGATCGCAGGCGGCGTCGCACTCGTGGTCATCATCGCGATCGTGCTCGCGGTCGTCCTGGGCAGCGGCGGCGGCAGCTCGAACACGCCCGCCGGCGACCTGCCGAAGATCGGCGATCCCACGTGGGCGGGCGCAGAGCAGGGCGCGGTCGAGGCGAACGCCCTCTTCAAGGGCATCCCGCAGAAGGGGCTCGTCCTCGGCAAGCCCAGCGCGCCGGTCGAGATGGAGATGTTCATCGACGCGCAGTGCCCAATCTGCCGCGACTACGAGGTCAACAGCCTGCCGGAGATCGTGCAGAAGTACATCCGCACGGGGAAGGTGCAGCTCCACCTGCAGCCCTGGGCCTTCATCGGCCCGCAGTCGAAGACCGGTCGCCTCGCAATCATTGCGGCCTCCTTCCAGAACAAGGGCTTCGAGTACTCGAAAGTCCTCTACGACAACCAGGGCCAGGAGGACAGCGGTTGGCTGACCGACTCCGCGATGGGTCAGATCGCCGCCAGCGTGAAGGGTCTCAAGGTGCAGCAGCTCCTCTCGCAGAAGGACGACTCGGATGCCGCGACGATCGCGAGCAAGGTGGACGACCTCGCGAAGAAGGCGAACGTCCAGGGGACGCCGACCGTCCTCATCGGCCCCACGGGCGGCAAGTTGCAGGACATCATGCCGCCGGGTTACGCGCCGAGCCTCCAGATCACCGAGCAGGCGATCAACCAGGCGCTCGCGAACGCCTAGCGTCTTCTAGCGCAGCACGAAAGCTCGCAAAGAGCGCGGTTTTCCCGCTTGACCGCCTGCGCCGGCCCCGATTAGGCTCTCCGAGCCGCTTCCGATGGACTCACGGGTTCGTCGGGGGCGGCGTTTTCTGTGATCCGTCCGACGGGATCTGTACATTCCCGCGCCCCGATGATCGTCGGACTCCTGATCGGTCTTGCTCTGGGCGCAGCCGCCGCGTGGCTCGTGCTGCGGGCGCAGTACGCGAGCCGGGTAAATGCGCTCGAGGAGGCTCGCGCGTCGCTCGGCACCACCTTGAAGGCGCTGGCGGCGGACGCCCTGGCCACGAACAATCAGTCGTTCCTGGAGCTCGCCAGGTCGCAGCTCGAGCAGCTCCAGCAGAAGACGACACAGGAGCTCGAGCAGCGCAAGCAGGCGGTCGAGCACCTCGTCACTCCCATCGCCGAGTCCCTGCAGAAGGTCGACGGAAAGCTGCAGCAGCTCGAAGTGGCCCGGACCCGCGCGTACTCCGAGCTGAGCGTGCAGGTCCGCCAGCTCGCCGAGTCGCAGAGCGAGCTCCGGAGCGAGACGGGGAACCTCGTCAGCGCGCTTCGCGACCGGCCGAACGTCCGCGGCCGCTGGGGCGAGATCCAGCTCAGGCGGGTGGTCGAGATGGCCGGGATGCTCGAGCACTGCGACTTCGAGACGCAGGCACACATCCGCACCGACGACAGCCACCTCCGTCCCGACCTCATCGTGAAGCTGCCCGGCTTCAAGACCGTCGTGGTGGACTCGAAGTTCGCCGGGCAGGCATACCTGGAATCGCTTTCGGCACGGGACGACGAGGAGCGCGTCGCGAAGCTCCGGGATCACGCGCGCCAGGTGCGAGACCACATCGCGAAGCTGTCGGGGAAGAGCTACTGGGCCCAGTTCTCCACGGCTCCGGAGTTCGTCGTGCTCTTCATTCCCGGCGAGACCTTCCTGAGCGCGGCGCTCGAGCAGGATCCGTCCCTGATCGAGGAAGGTGTCAACCAGCAGGTGATCCTCGCGACGCCCACGACGCTCATCGCGCTCCTGCGCGCGGTCGCGTACGGCTGGCGCCAGGAGACGATCGCCGAGTCGGCCAAGGCGATCAGCGACCTCGGGCGTGAGCTGTACGGACGGCTGTCGACGCTGACCGAGCACTTCGCCAAGGTCGGCCGGGGCCTGGACACGGCCGTACGCTCCTACAACGAAACCGTCGGCTCGCTCGAGACGCGTGTCCTCCCGAGTGCACGCAAGTTCCGCGATCACGGCGTCTCCCCCGCCGCTGAACTCGCCGAGCTCAGCGGGGTAGAACGAACGGTGCGCCCCGTCACTGCGCCCGAGCTCGCCGCCGGCGACGCGACGCCCGACGCGGCCTAGGTTTGGCGAAAATCAGGCCGAGCGGCTTTCCGCCAAACCCTCCTAGAACCTGAGCAGCGCGGCAAGCCCGCCGACCGGCTCGAGGTCGCGGTGCTCCTCGCCGATCACCTCGACAGTCCCGCCGTGCGTCAGCGTCTGATGGACTGCCAGGTCGAGGCCGGCTTCGGCCGGCTGCAGCGTCGTCCCGTCGAGTGGGCAGGTCCCGTCGACGAGCTGCGCGCGGCCGCACGCGGGGCAGACATACGCCGGGCTGTCCGCGCCCTCCTGCACGAGCAGGAGCTCGACGCGTCCGTCGGACGCCGCCTGCAGCGTTTCCTCCCAGCCCGTGGCGGCGCGGCCGTTCCGGGCGGCCTCCTCACGCCAGCGCGTGAGCATCTCCTCCTCCCGGCCGGCGCGCCATTCGTCGAGCAGCGGCCGAGCCGCCTCGAGCAGCCGGGGCGCGTCGACGTGCGCCTCGGCCGCGACCCAGCCCACGAGCGCCGCGCGTGTCTCCGGCGAGAGCAGCGCCTCGAACCCGGATCGCGTCTCCTCGGTCCCGGCGAGGACGACGCGGACGTTGCGTAGCCCGCGGACGCAGCGGTCGAGCGCGTCCGCCACGTCCCGCAGGTGCCGGTCGACGATCGTCTCGATGTGGCGCTCGTACCGCGCCTGCGACCAGCCACCCTGGTCGTGCTGCCCCGGCACCTCCACCGTCTCGTCCACGAGCGGAACGAGCTCTCCGGCGCGGAGCCGATAGACGTCGCCGCGCTCCCGGCCGACGTACGCCACCACGGCGCCGTCGCCCCGCCCCACGAGGCGGACGAGCGGCGCGAGGTAGAGCTGCTTCGCGATCCGCGCCTCGTCTTGCACCGGCCACGGCAGCAGCAGCGGCAGGAAGAGGCCGTTGAGGTCGGCGGCGAAGACGGCCACTCCACGGATGCCCTCGCGGCTGAACTCGCTCCCGAACCAGTCCGAGATCCGCTCGAGGTCGCGCTGCAGCGCCTTCCGCTCCTCGTGCGCCAGGTCGCCGCGGCGCTCGTCGAACTGTCGCTCGGCACGCGCGAGAACGGACCGCGTGTGCGAGGCGAGGTCCCCCGGCGTCGGAACGGTGCTCGGATCGAGGCCGACGTAGAGGCTCACCGCGCAGCCATGCTCTGCACGGAACGCGGCCAACTCGCGGAGCTGCTCCCAGGTGATCGATTGCGCCACGCCGCCCGTCTTTCCCGAGACCCGGATTCTATGCCTCCGCCCCAGGCCGCCTCGGGAACGTCAATCCGGCCCAGATCGTTTAATGCGACATACAGGTTTTGAGGAAAGGAATCCATGAGCGACGTACGTGACGTGATCGTGATCGGCGGAGGGCCTGCGGGTTACACCGCAGCCCTTTACGCTGCGCGCGCGAACCTGCAACCGCTCGTGATCGAGGGCTTCGGCTGGGGCGGCCAGCTCATGATCACGAGCGACGTCGAGAACTACCCGGGCTATCCCGACGGGATCATGGGCCCGGAGATGATGGCCGAGTTCCGGCGCCAGGCCGAGCGGTTCGGCACCGAGTTCGTGACCGACGACGTGACCCGCGTCGACTTCTCGGAACGGCCCTTCCGCGTCTGGGTCGAGGACGAGGAGTACAGGGCGCGGTCGGTCATCGTCGCCACCGGCGCGAGCGCCCGCTGGCTCGGGCTCGACTCCGAGGAGCGGCTCAAGGGGCGCGGCGTGTCGGCCTGTGCGACCTGCGACGGCGCCTTCTTCCGCGACAAGCACATCTTCGTGGTCGGCGGCGGCGACTCCGCGTTCGAGGAGGCCGTGTTCCTCACGCGCTTCGGCTACAAGGTCACGGTCGTCCACCGGCGGGACGAGTTCCGCGCCTCGCAGATCATGATCGACCGGGCCCGCGCCAACGAGAAGATCGAGCTCAAGACCCCGTTCGTCGTCGAGGAGGTGCTCGGCGAGGACTCGATCAGCGGGCTCCGGCTGCGCAACACGGAGACCGGCGAGTCGGAGGAGGTCGATGCCGGCGCGCTGTTCGTCGCGATCGGCCACGACCCGAACACGAAACTCTTCATCGAGCAGCTCGATCACGACGAGAACGGCTACCTCGTCGCCAAGCCGGGTACGACCGAGACGAACGTCCCCGGCGTCTTCGCCGCAGGCGACGTCCAGGACCACGTCTACCGGCAGGCGGTTACGGCCGCCGGCAGCGGCTGTATGGCCGCGCTGGACGCCGAGCGCTTCCTGGCCGCCGAGGAGGGCCACGGAGGCACCGCGCTGACGGCCCCCAGACCTGAGGCCGAGACGACGCAGGTCTAGTCACCCCGCGGCGCGGACACCGGTCCCGGGCGGACACGTCCTGGTGCCAGGCACCAGTACGTGTCCCAACGGACAGGACGCCGCTCGCCAAGCGCGCTCACGCACGCGGATGTCCGCGTCGGACCTGTACCGGTGCCTGGCACCGGTACAGGTCCTCTGGTGGCATGTCCTCGGAAGGGCCGCAGGTCTCGGACGGTGCGCGGCGAATCGGCCTGCGATGGCTGCAACGTGGATCGACCTGCTGGACCCGACGGCGGACGAGCTGCGGGAGAAGGCTCCGCGCGAGCTCGAGGAGACCGCGCTCTTGCGGCTCCTCACGCCGCCGCAACACGAGGACGAGCCCCGACCCACGCTGCAGGGTCACGGGAACTACGTCTTCGGCGTCTTCCTCGTCGCGGTCGCGGTGCCGGAGCAGGACAGCGTCTACTACCAGGAGATCGACCTGGTGATCACCCACGACACGCTCCTGACCGTGCGCAAGACGCCCCCGGCCGGCAGGCCCGCCTGCGATGTCTCCATCGTGCAGAGGACTGCGAAGCCCGACGACTCGGCCGGACTGCTGGCGTACCGCCTGCTCGACGACATCGCGGAGCGCTACCTCGACCTCGTGGACTCCCTCGACGACGAGATCGACGAGCTCGAGGACGTCGTCGAGTTACAAAAGCCCGAGCTCACGCGGGCACGGATCTCGACACTGCGGCATGACCTGCTCCACATCCGCCGCACGCTCAGCCCGATGCGCGACGCGGTCCGCCGCGTGATCGACGGGACGGTCGAGGTCGAGCACGGCGAGGAGGTGTTCCCGCACGAGGTCGAGATCGCCTTCAACGCGGCGTACGACAAGTTCCTGCGCGCCTCGGACGGGCTCGACCTCGCGCGCGACCTGCTCGCGGGCGTCCGCGACTACGCCCTGGCGAAGATCGCGAACGACCAGAACGAGGTCATGAAGCGGCTGACCGCGGTCGCCTCGATCCTGCTCCTCCCCACCTTCATCGTCGGCCTCTACGGGCAGAACTTTCGCCACATGCCGGAGTTGCGCTGGCACTTCGGCTACGGGTACGTGTGGGGATTGATCATCGTCACGACGGCGTTGCAGGTGTGGTACTTCCGGCGCAAGCGCTGGATCTGAGCGCGGCTAACCTGAACGCGATGCCGAACTTCATCTGCCCGAACTGCAAGGAGCGCTCGGTCGACATCGACCGCAAGGAGGGCCTCTACGACGAGGCCGTGGCCTGCCACCACTGCGGGTTCGGCTTCCTGTTCGAGCTGATGGACGACTACTACCCGGCGCCGACGACCGGCCTGGTGACCTGCGACCAGGAGGGCCGCATCCTCGCGATCGGGCGAGGCGTCTTCGAGCTGAGCGGCTGGAGCGAGGCGGAGGTGCTGGGCAACGACGTCGTCGCCGCCTTCGGCCTCGCCGGCTTCGAGGAGGAGAAGAACCCGGTCAAGCTGTCGCTCGAGTGGGGCGTGCGGCGCCTGAACGAGCAGCTCCAGCTTCGGACGCGTGGCGGTCAGGTGAAACGCGTCGTCGGCGACTTCTTCCCGGCGCTGGACGACGACGGCGGCCTCCTCGTGGCGCTGACTCCGGCGCTCGGCTAGGTTTCCCCGCGGCGCCGGAGGGCGCCGGGCGATGGAGCTCGCCACGAACCGCCGCCAGAGGCTGATGGCTCCTAGGATCGAGAGGAGCTCGAATGCGCACTATCGTGGCGATAGCTGTGGCAGGAGCGCTCGGGGCGCTCGCCCGCTACGGCCTGGACGGAGTGGTGAGCAGGCGCTTGCCCACGGCGTTTCCCTGGGGGACGTTCGTGGTCAACATCAGCGGCGCGCTCGTGCTCGGGTTCGTGGTGACGCTGATGACCGAGCAGCTGACGGCGGCGCCGTGGATCCGGTCGGCGATCACGATCGGCTTCCTCGGCGCGTACACGACCTTCTCCACACTCCAGTACGAGACATACCGGCTGCTCGAGGACGGTGCGCTCGGGCTCGCGGCGGCGAACGTCCTCGGGAGCGCGGCGGCGGGGCTCGTCGCCGTCTACCTCGGGGTCGTCGCAGGGAGAGCGCTGTGACCAGGCTCGAAGGCGAAGGCAAGCTGCTGCGGCTCTTCATCGGAGAGTCCGACACGTGGCACGGCAGGCCGCTCTACCAGGCGATCGTGGAGCGCGTGCGCGAGGAGGGCCTCGCGGGCGCGACCGTGGTGCGCGGGATCGAGGGCTTCGGCGCCGACTCGCACCTCCACACCTCCCGGATCCTCCGGCTCTCGGAGGATCTCCCGGTCGTGATCGAGATCGTCGACACACCCGAGCAGATCGACCGGATGGTGCCGATCCTCGACGAGATGGTCGGCGAGGGGATGCTGACGCTCGAGCGCGTGCAGATCGTCTCGTACCGCTCTAGCGAGAAATAGCCTCCGGCGGTCACAATGTGCTTGTGGACTCGTTCCGCGGCCATCTCCTCGTCGCGTCGCCCGGCCTGCTCGACCCGAATTTCCGGCGCGCCGTCGTCCTCGTGACCGAGCACACCGAAGAGGGGGCGGCAGGCCTCGTGCTGAACCGGCCGTCACCGGTCGACGTCGCGGCCGCGGTGCCGCAGCTCGAGCCGGTCGTCGAGGACGGCGAGTCGGTCTGGGTCGGCGGCCCCGTACAGCCCGAGGCGGTGCTCGTGCTCGGCGAGTTCCTCGACCCCGACGACGCCGCCGTGCCGCTGTTCGACTCGCTCGGCTTCCCGTCTCTCGCGGACCCGGAGGACATCGCTCCGGCCACGACGCGGCGGCGGGTCTTCGCGGGCTACGCCGGCTGGGGCGCCGGCCAGCTCGAGGCAGAGGTCGCGGACGAGGACTGGATTCTCGAGCTCGCCCTGCCCGACGACGCCTTCACCGACGATCCGGAGGAGCTGTGGCGCGACGTGCTGCGCCGCAAGGGCGGCGTCTACGAGCTCGTGGCCCGTATGCCCGAGGACCCGCGGGTCAATTGAGCCGCCGGAACACGAAGACGTAGGTCAGCCGTGGCAGCGGGAACCGCTCGCCGTAGCGCGAAGCGAGCTCGTGTACCGCGCGTAGCGACCCCTCGCGCTCGTCCGGCGCCGCGATGAGGTATGCGCTCGTCGTCGCCAGCTGCGCCACGAGCTCATCCGGGCTCGACTCGGGGGTGCTCTCGATCACGCTCTGCCCCGCGAGGCGGAACCACGGCTCGCCGGGCGCCTCGTCCGGGCGGTACGGCTGGTGGCCGGCGTAGCCGATGAGCTCGCCGAGCTCGCGCTGCAGAGGATCGCGCTCGTCCCACCAATTCCAGAGGAGCGCAAGACCGCCGCCGGGCTCGATCACGCGCTGGAGCTCGGGCAGGGCTCGCTCGCGGTCGAACCAGTGGAACGCCTGGCCCGCGAATGCCGCCGCGACGCTCGCGTCGGGAAGCGGGATCGCCTCGGCGGGCGCTTCGACCGTCTCGGCCTCGGGCACCGCCTGACGGAGCTGGTCGAGCATGGGCCCTCCCGGCTCGACCGCCACGACCTCGAGGCCGAGCGCGACGAGGCCGCGCGTCAGCTTCCCGGTCCCGGCCCCGACGTCGAGCACGCGTGCGCCCGGCGCGAGACCGAGCTCATCCGCGGCCCACCGCAGCGCCTCCTCCGGGTAATCCGGCCGGTGCCGCTCGTACTCCGCGGCCACGGTCTCGAAGCTCCTCGCCCGCTCAGACACGGCTCGATGGGCAGAGGTCGGTGAGGACGCAGTCCTCGCAATGCGGGCGGCGGGCGTCGCAGATGCGGCGGCCGTGCCAGATCAGGAGGTGCGGGAAGCGTCCCCAATCGGTGCGCGGGACGAGCCGGACGAGGTCACGCTCGATCTTCACCGGGTCATCCTGACGCGTGAGGCCGAGCCGCTGCGAGAGGCGCCGCACGTGCGTGTCCACGACGACGCCCTGCGGCTCGCCGAGCTCGGCGGCGACGACGTTCGCCGTCTTGCGCGCGACGCCGGGAAGACGGACCAGCTCCTCGAGACGCCGCGGCACCCGGCCGTCGTGCTCCTCGAGCAGCAGCCGCATCGTGCCACGCAGCGCCTTCGCCTTCTGGCGGTAGAAGCCGGTCGCGAAGATGTCGCGCTCGAGCTCCTCCTGTGGCACCGCGAGGTAGTCCTCGGGCCGGCGGTACTTCTCGAACAGCGACTGCGTGACGCGGTTGACGTTCACGTCCGTCGTCTGGGCCGAGAGCATCACGGAGACGAGCAGCTCGAGCGGGCTGCGGAAGCGAAGCGCGATCGCGGCGTCGGCGTGCTCGATTGCCAGGCGCTCGATGATCGGCCCGATCCGCTCCCTCTTCGGCCCGACGCGCCTGCGGGCCTCCCGGACGTAGTTACGAGGCATGTTTTGGGGCCCCCATCAAGTGCGAAGCACTTGATGGGGCTGAAGGACCTCGGCCTGGCGCGAGCGCAGGCGCGGGCCAGCGCATACGAGGTCGAGCGCCGGGCAGCCGGCGCAGGCGAACTCGCTCGGCGTCGGCGGGAACTCGCCCGCCTGGATGCGGGCGATCGCCGCGGACAGCTCCGCCTCGAGCTCGGGCACGTCGGCCTGCGAGAAGACCGCCTCCACAGGTGCGTCCGGCCGCTCGAGGAAGTGGTAGACGACCTCGACCGTCTCGGCGCCGGCGCGGAAGCACGCGAGCGCGTAGACGAGCCGCTGCAGGCGGTAGTCCTCCTCCACGATCTCCTCCGGCGACGCCTCGCCGAGCACGTTCGTCTTGTAGTCGAGGACGAACGCATGGCGAGGCGAGGTCTTGGACGAGCCCGGCCGCGCGTCGGCGGCTTCGCCGCCGACGCTTGCAGCCAAATGAAATACGTCGAGGAAGCCGTGGATGAGCACGTCGTCGTGCTCGAAGGTGAAGTGGCGCTCCTTCTCCACTCCGGCGAGAGCGGCGACGCGCCGCGCGAGATCGGACTCGCAGTACGCCGCCACGAAGCCGCGGACCAGCTCGTCCTCGAGCTCGGGCACCTCGGGCGAGCCGAGGTCGATCTGCTCCAGGAGCTCGTGCACCGCGCTGCCGATCTCGGTCCCCGACCGCTCTCCGGCGGCTGCCTCCTCGACTTCGACGGGCCGCTCGCTCATCCCGAGGCCGTAGCGGGCGAAATACTTGTACGCGCACTGCTCGAACATCGAGAGCGCCGTGAACGAGAGCCGGCGCACGCGGAGGAGCGGCGGGTCCGGGAGGACCAGGAGCGGCGGCAGCTCGGGAGCGGCGGGCAGCGCGGGGACCTCCTCCAGCGCGGCGAACAGCGCGAGCTGTCCTTCCTCCGCCTCCGGCTCCTGCTCCTCTTCCGCCTCGAGGGCAGGCTCCTCCGGCCGGTGGCGGTCTAGCCTGACGAGCAGCCGCGCAGCGCCGCGGACGAGCTCGAGCGGCGTTTCGCCTGCGCCGGCGAGCTCCTCGTCGGCTTCGAGCCGGTCGAGCACCCACGCGATCGGGCTCGGCACCTCGCGCTCCACGCCGAGATCGACCGAGCCGGACACGATCAGCCGCTCCTTTGCCCGCGTCATCGCGACGTAGTAGAGGCGCAGGCGCTCTGCCCGCTCCGCCTCCTGGCGTGCCTCTCTCACCGCCTCGTAGTCGAAGGCGCCGCGCCGCTTCGCGGTCACGGGATCGGCGACCCGGAAGCCGAAGCGGCCGTCGGGCAGCGCGAGGATCTCGTCGGGCGACGGCGGCACGCGGTCGCGCCCGGCGTCGGCGACGATCACGACCTTGAACTCAAGCCCCTTCGCCGCGTGGATCGTGAGCAGGCGCACCGCGTCGGCGCCCTCCTCCTCGGCCACAGCCTCGAGCTCGCGCGCGCCGACGGCCTCCTGCTCGGCCACGAAGCGGACGAAGCCCTCGACGTCCGGCCCGCGCAGCTCCTCGTACGAGCGGGCGAGCCGCGCGAGCTTCCGCATGTTCGCGTAGCGCCGCCGGCCGTCCCACTGGGCGAGCACGGCGAGGTCATAGTCGTGCTCGGCCACGATCTGCTCGCACAGCCGCTCGAGCGAGAGCCGCGGCAGCGTCTCGACGAGGCGGTCGTACCGCTGGCGGAAGGCGCGCATCAGCCGCGCGTCGCGGTCGCCGAGCCCGGGCGGCAGCGCGTGCTCGAGACCGGCGAAGAGCGGCCGCCTCGAGGCGGCGCGGCGGAGGAGGAAGAGCGCGTCGTTCGAGACGCCGACGAACGGCGAGGCGAGCACCGCCAGCAGCGCGGCGTCGTCGTAGCGGTTCTGGAGCAGGCGGAGGTACGCGAGCAGGTCGACCACCTGCTGCTGGCCGAAGTAGCCCTTGCCGGTCGCGCGGTACGTCGGCAGCCCTGCGCGGCGCAGCTCGTCCTCGTACCACTCCGCGTCGGTGCCCGCGGCGAAGAGGAGGACGATCTCGCCGGGCGTCGCCGCGCCGCTGTCCACGAGCTCGCGCACGCGCCGCGCGACGGCCCGCGCCTCGCCGCGCCGCCAGTGGACGCCACTGTCCTTGTAGCTCTCCTTGTCGGTCACGAGCAGCTCGACCGGGTGGCCGAAGACCGGGTCCGGGAACTCGGCCGCGGCCGCGAGCTCCTGGAACTCGCCGCCGAAGTGGGCTCCGAAGAGCTCGTTCACCGCGGCGAGCACCTCGGGCCGCGAGCGGTAGTTGAGCGTGAGCGAGAGCGGCTCGTCTACGGCATCGCGCCGCTCGCGGAAAACCTGCAGGTCCGCGTGCCGGAAGCCGTAGATCGACTGGAACTCGTCGCCGACGAAGAAGAGCTCCGTCTCCGGCGTTCCCCGGCCGGCGCCGGAGGCGCCGGGGTCTTCTCGCTGGGCGACGTCGGCTTCGCCGGGGTCGCTTCCAGCAGTGAGCAGGTCCACGATCTCCGTCTGCAGGCGGTTCGTGTCCTGGAACTCGTCCACGAGGATCGAGCGGAACCGGGCCTGCTCGCGCTCGCGGAGCTCGGGCTGCGAGCGGAGGAGGTCGCGCGCGCACAGCTGGAGATCCTCGAAGTCGAGGGCCGACTCGCGTGCCTTCGCCGCCGCGTACCGGGCCGCGAACAGCGTCAGGAGCTCCTGCAGCAGCGCCCGGTCGCGGGCGGCGGCCTCGTCGAGCGCGGCCTGCTCGACCGCCGCGAGCGCCTCCCGGTACCCCGCGGCACGGTCGCCCCGCGCCTTGTAGTCGGCGAGGCTCATCAGCCGGTCCGGGCGGCGGTCCCGGTCGAGCAGCTCGAGCAGCCCGGTCGCCGCCTGCAGCTGTGCGTCCGTGGCAGCGACGTCGCGCGCGAGCAAGGTCGCGCAGGCCCGCAGCTCCTCCACCCGTTCGGCGAGCTCCGGCCGTGGCGCCACCGCCAGGTCGAGCTCGCGCCCGGCCGCGCGCAGCGTCTCGTAGACGGTCGTCAGCATCCGGCGCAGCCCGCCGCTCCCGTAGGTGGCGAGGAGCTCGAGCCGCTGCGGGTCGGCGCCCGAGCAGAACTCCGCGAGGGCCTCTCCGAACGCCTCGGAGCGCAGCACGGCCGCCTGCGCCTCGTCGAGCTCGCGGAAGCGCGGGTCGAGCCCGGCCGCGAGCGGGTACGCCTTGAGGAGGCGGGCGCAGAAGCCGTGGATGGTCGAGATCCAGGCGCCGTCGAGCTCGCGCGCGAGGTCGTGGCGGCCCCGCTCGGCGAACGCCGCGCGGATCCGCGTCCTCAGCTCCCCGGCGGCGCGGCGCGTGTAGGTGATGACGAGGATCGAGTCGACGTCGAGGCCCCGGTCGCAGACGGCCCGGACGACGCGCTCGACGAGCACCGCTGTCTTGCCCGTGCCGGCGCCGGCCGAGACAAACACCTCGCCCCCGGCCTCGACCGCGGCGAGCTGCTGCTCGTTCAGCTCGTAGGCGCTCACGGCCGCTCGCGATTCCTTCCCGGCGCGCCGTGCCCGAGGCACGACGCGCCGCAAGGGGGAACCTCTCGGTTCCCCCGAGTCCCTCTCCCCGGTTGAGCGCGCATGGTCATGCCCGCTCAACCCGGCACATCGACCAGAGGTCGCACCACGTCGGGCAGTCGCCGCCGCGCGGGTCGTGGTGGACGTCGCCCTCCCGGATCCGCCCGGCGAGCGCCGTCGCGGTTTCCCGCGCCGACTCGACGACGCCCCAGAAGGCCTCCTCGTCGAGGTAGTCGCTCTTGACATAGCCCGGCAGCGTCTCCGCCTCGCCGGCGCGCACCAGGCCGCGCGCGCGGCGGGTGCCGGCGAGCGGGCGGTAGAGGCCGCCGAGCGGCTCGAGCCCGACGAGGTCGCGGAGGACGAGCATGTACAGCGGAACCTGAAGCCGCAGCTCCTTCTCGATCTCGGCCGCGGAATGCGCGTGCTTGCCGGACTTGTAGTCCTGCACGATCCCCCGGGCGCCGAACGGGTCGACGTCGATCCGGTCGATCTTGCCGGAGAGCGTCAGCGCCGACCCGAGCTCGAGGCCGCGCTGGAGCTCCGGCGCCGCCCGCTCGCTGCCGAAGGCAACCTCGAAGCGGCGCGGGACGAGCGACAGGCCGGACTCGCACTCCTCCTCGACGACCGCCTCGAGGTCGCGCCACAGCGACTGGTCGAGCTCGCGGAGCTGCAGCTCGGTGAGCTCCATCCGCACGCCCCCGAGCGCATCGTCGAGGCACTGCCGCATCAGCCGCTTCGCGTCCTCGACGTTGCTCGCCTCGAGCTTCTCGACGCCGAGCTCCGCCGGCACGCGTGCAAAGAAGCGGTGCAGCGCCGTGTGCGCCACCGAGCCGCGCTGCATCGCGTCCGGCTCCGCGTCGATGGTCTTCGGGGAGAGGAACCGCTCGACGAACCAGGCGGAGGAGCAGTCGGCGAAGCGCTCGAGCTCCGTCACCGAGAACGAGGTACGCGAGCCGAGCTGCTCGAGCACGAGCGGGTTCGTGAGCCGCGTCGGCCGGCGGAAGGCGCCGAGCGCTCGCTCGAGCCTACGCTCCCAGCCGTTCGCGCGGGCGAGCGCCCGGGCGGCCGCGGTGTCCCGTGCGGCCAACTCCGCGAGCGCCCGCAGCCGCTCGCGCTCGGTGGGCGCCTCCTCGAGCGGCCACGTCAGCGCCGAGAGCGGGCGCCGGCGGATCCAGCGCCGCACGTCGTCGCCGTCGAAGAGCGCCTGCACGTCGTGCCAGAACGGGCTGGCCTCGCGCGGGCTGCCGTCGTCGTCCGCCGCCTCGCGCACGAGGTAGAGGCGCTGCGAGGCGCGGGTGCAGGCGGTGTAGAAGAGGTAGCGGTCGCGGGCCACGGCATCGGGCCGCGCCAGCCTTGCCCCCCGCTCGTCGAGACCGCGGCGGGCCTCGTCATCGAGGAACGGCGAGCCCGCACCGCGCCGCGGCAGGGTCCCCTCCTCCAGCCCGAGCACGAAGACGGCGTCGAAGCGCCGCGTGCGGGCGCGCAGGAGATCCACGACGGCCACGCGGCCCGCGTCGTCTCCGGCCCGCGGGCGCAGCGCGGCACGCTCGACCGCGGCGACGACGTCCTCACGGCCGAGCTCCCCGCTCAGGTCGCGCCAGCCTTCGAGCTCGGAGAGGAGCCGGGTCAGCGCTTCGTATGCCCGCAGGTCGAGCCGGCTCGCGGCGTCGGCCGGCGGATGCTCGACGCCGTAGGCGTTCCGCAGCATCGCCGTCGCCAGCTCGCGCACCGCCGCGACCGGGTCGCTCGATTCGCGCAGCTGGGCGAGCGCGGGAAGCGGCCCCTCGCGCAGCCGCTCCGCCTCCTCGACGACGCGCTCCGGCGCTTGCACGGCCCTCCCGCGCAGCCGTCCCTCGACGAAGTCGACCGACCGCCGCTCGAGCCCGGAGAACGGCGAGCGGAGGAAGGCGAAGAGGTCGTTCCGCGTCCCCCCTCCCCACGCGAACCGGAGCAGCGCCGCGAGCGCGTGGCCGAGCGGCATCTGCGTCAGCCGGAGCTCGCCGTCGACGGTGTACGGGATGCCGAACGAGCCCAGCACCGTCTCGACGGCTCCGCGGATCCGGTCGTAGCCCGGGACGACGATGCCGATCCGCTCCGGCGACATGCCGCCGCGGGCGAGTGCGAGCACCTCCTCGCCGACGAGCTCCAGCGTGCCGCGGCTGCCCGCGCCCTCGAAGAAGCGGACGACGCCGTCGAGCGGCGGCGCAGCTCCGGGCTCGTCCGAGAACAGGGCGCGCTCCAGGTGTGCGAGCGCCGGGGGCGCGACGTCGGCGTAGCGCGGGGGCAGCTCCTCGACCGCGCCCGCCGCAAGTCCGGCGAGATCCTCGGCCGTCCGCCGCAGGGCGGCGAAGACGGGCCGACCCGGCTCGTACGGGAGCGAGACGGTGACCTCGGCGCGGGCGGCCAGCGCCTCGAGCAGCGCCCACTCGGCGCCGGTGAGGTCCTCGAAGCCGTAGGCGAAGACCGGCTCGCCGCCCCAGGCGCCGAGATCGGTGCGGAGGCGCTCCACGGCGCGATTCCGGAGCAGCCCGCGGTCCCAGCGCTCGATCCGGTCGAGCTCGTCGCGGTAGGCGGCGTACAGCCGACCGAGCTCCCCATCCACGGCGGCCGGCGCGAGCAGCCCCGATTCGAGCTCGTCGAGCACCTGCTCGAGCGCGTCGACGAAGCCCGCGCGCGCGGCGGAGGCCGAGTACCCGTCGAGCTCGGTGCCGGCCACGACGCGGCGGACTAGCAGCGTCTGCTGGGCCCGTCCCAGCGGCCGGCGCGCGTCGGTCGCGAGCCGGGAGAACACACCGTCGAAGGTGTCGATCGCGCCGCCGAGTAGCGCCGGCCGCTGCGCCAGGAGCTGGCGCTCGACGCGGTCGACGTCCGCCCGGTTGGGCACGATCAACAGCGGCTCGAGCCCGTCGGAGGACTCGAGCGCCTCGAGATAGCGGCCGAGCAGGAGCCCGACCTTGCCCGCGTTGGCGGGCCCCGCGATGAGACGCAGCGGCACTCGCCTACGCTAGCGCGGCTTTCGGGCGGTAGGGGAGCGGCCTCCGCGCCGCTTCCCGCTAGGCGACGGACTTCGGCCGACGGCCGCGGCGGGCGGCTGCCCGGCCCGGCATCTTGGCGGAGCAGTCGTCGCAGAGATCTGCCTGCTTTGCGCCGCGGCGCGCGTCCGTGTAGGTGAGGCGCAGGATTGCGCCCTTGCCCTCGTCGACCTCTTTACCACAGTTGTCGCAAACGAGCACCGTTTTCCGAGCCACCGTTCTCCTCCTTCTCATGTGACGAGCCGGGGAAATCGTATAGAAAACCCGGGAGCAACTATGCGGCTTCTCGTGCGCGTCGGATGCGCCACGAGCGCAGCAGGCTGAGCACCGCCTCCTCTTCCGGCGAGAGCCCCGGATCGCGTGCCTTGACCACGCGCAAATGACGGGAGCGGAAATCGTCGATCGTTCTCCCATCCAAGTACTGCTCGACGACCGCGGGAGAGACGTACGAGCTGCGCGTCACTGCCGGTGTATTTCCGAGCTGTTTCGCAACCCGGCGCATGACGGCGGTCACCGATCTCTTCTGGTCGGCTGCGGACTCTGGAAAGCCGTGCCTCTCGGCCTGCTCCGCGAAGTAGATCGCGGCGAGCAGCGTGCCGCCCCAGGTGCGGAAGTCCTTCGCGCTGAACTCCTCGCCGAGATAGATCTTCACGTATTCGTTCAGCCGCTTGTTCGTAAGGTTGTAGAGGCTCCCCTCCCACTCGTACTTGAACACCCGCGGGCCTCGGAGCTCGAGCAGCGGCCGCAGCGCTTCGGCCAGCTCGGGATCGACGACCTCCGTGCGGACGCGGATGCCGTGCTTGGCCGGAAACGAGAGCCGGATACGGCGGCCCTTCACCTCGACGTGGCGCCGCAGGAGCGTTGTGACGCCGAACGTCCCGTCGCGCACGTAGCGCTCCGAGCCGACACGGAACCAGCCCAGCTCGATCAGCCGCAGCGCGATCGCGGAGACGCGCTCGCGGTCGAACTCCTCCTGGTCGAAATGCAGCGCCATCGCCTCACGCAGAGCCGGCAGCGCGTCACCGAAGCGGATCAGGCTGTCGTACTTAGCCTGCTCCTGTTGGGCCCGGAACTCGGCGCTGTACAGGTACTGCTTTCTGCCCGCGGCGTCGTATCCGGTCGCCTGGAGCTTCGCGGTCGCGCGCGGCGAGATCCAGACGTCCTTCCACGCGGGCGGGATCGCGAGCGCCTCGATCCGCGCCAGCTTTCCCTCGTCCGTGATCCGCTTGCCGCTGCTGTCGTAGTAGCGGAACGCGCCCTTGCGACCTCTCCTGCTCCAGCCCATGTCGTCCCGTTCTGGTCGGAGGGCCGGACCGGCAAACGCCGATACCATCGGCCGCGCGATGCGCGACGAGCGGACGATCGTCGTCCTCGAGGGCGACGAGACGGGGCAGGAGCTGCTGGAGGAGAGCCTCCGCGTTCTCGAGCCCGGCGTGATCGGGGTCGAGCTCGAGCTCACGCGCTTCGATCTCTCGCTCGACCGCCGCCGCGAGACCGACAACGGCGTCGTGCACGAGGCGGCGGGCGCGATCCGCGAGCACGGCCTCGGGCTGAAGGCGGCCACCGTCACGCCGGAGGGGCGCGGCGACATCGGCTCTCCCAACCGCATCCTCCGCGAGGAGATCGGCGGCAAGGTCATCGTCCGCACCGGGCGGCGGATCCCGGGAGTCGTGCCGCTCGGGGGCGTGCACGCGCCGATCTCGATCGTCCGGATGGCGGTCGGCGACGCCTACGGCGCCAAGGAGTGGCGCGAGGGCGAGGGCGAGGACGAGGTCGCGTTCCGCACGGAGCGGATCGAGCGCCGGATCTGCCACGCCGTCGCCGAGTTCGCGTTCCGCCAGGCCGAGCGGACCGGCGCCAAGGTCTTCGGCGGTCCCAAGTACACGGTCAGCCCCACGTACGAGGGAATGCTGAAGGAGGAGATGGACGCCGCCGCCGCACGGCACGAGGACGTCCCCTACGAGCCGCAGCTGATCGACGCGACGTTCGCGCTCCTCATCTCGTCCGCCGGCGACCCGCTCGTGATCCCGGCGCTCAACCGCGACGGCGACATCCTCTCCGACCTCGTCCTGCCGCTGTTCGGCTCGATCGCCGGCTCGGAGTCGCTGCTCGTCGCGTTCGACTCGGACTTCGAGCCGGCCGCGATCATGGCGGAGGCCGCCCACGGGACGGCGCCGTCCCTGCTGGGCAAGAACGTCGCCAACCCGATGGCGATGATCCTCGCCGGAGCCGCGCTCCTCTCCCACGGCGACGACGAGACGCAGCGCGCGGGCCGCGCCATCCGGGAGGCATGCCTCGAGGCCGTGGCCCAGGGCAGCCGCACCGCCGACCTCGGCGGGCACCTCGGCACGACCGAGTTCACGGACGAGGTGATCGGCCGCGTCCGCGCGAAGCTCGAGGTCTGGGCGAGCCTCTAGCCCGCCAGCGCAAGCAGCCTGGACGTCGGCACGAAGACGAGCTTGCCGGGGCCCTTGTAGTGCAGATTCACCGTGTAGACGAGGCCGCGCGCGCCGAGCGCGGGCGGGCTGTCGGTGCGACTGGACGGAGCGATCGCCACGTCCTTGCCGGTCGCCAGATTCACCAGGTGGAGGCGGTACGGGCCCTCGACTGCGGCCAGGTTCCCGAACGCCGCGAGGCTGACCGCGCCGGTGTACTGGGAGATCGCGACGGGCCAGGTGTCCAGGAGGGCGCCGGTCGTCCAGTCGTAGACCTGGAGCGTGACCGTCGACGGGCCCGACGGCTCGTGGAGCTCCTTCGTCAGCACGACCAGATGGTTGCCGGTGAGTGCGATCTCGGTGCCGACGTAGCTGGCGTCTGTCGGATCGAGGACGACTTCGCCAAGCGTCGCGCCACTCGCTGAGTAGATCTCCACGGTCGGCCTTTCGCCCGCTGCCTTCCGCAGGTCGTCGGGGGGCCATGCCGTCGGGGAGTCGAGCACCCCGAGACGACCGGCGTCGGCGGATTCGGCGACGATCGCACCCGACCCGCTGACGATCGGCTGCAGTCCCGAAGGCACGATCCGGTTGAGATCCTCGTCGGTGACGACGGTGCCGTTCGTCTTCCACGTACTGACGGCCAGCGTCTTGCCCGTGCCGACCAGTCCCGCGATCCAACCGCCCTTCACGGCCGCCGGGTCGTCGCGGTTGTACCGATGCGTACGGTCGATCAGGCGCGCCCGTCCGGCGATCGACGCCGTGTACAGCTTCTCGCCCGCTTCCGTGTTGCCTTCGAACTTCCGCTTGATCCAGGCGACACGCTTGCCGGCAATCGCTACCTGGGAGGCGACGTCGTCCACGCCTGGCTGGGCGCTTCCGTATTTGCCGCCGACCACCGAGGTCGCTCCAGTCGCCGTGTTCCAGACGTGGATCTTGCCGCCGCTCGCGTAGGCGACACGGGAGCCGTCCATGGCGAGAGTCCAGACCGGAGCAGCGGTCTTCACGATCGTGCTCTTCTGCGATTTCGCGGCGTCGGCCTGCGCCGTGAACGCCGGCAAAAGCGCTGCTGCGAGTAACAACCCCACGACGCGAAGCTTTCTCACGGCTCGACCCTAATCCCCTCGTGTTAAGAAGCTGGTTTTTCTCTGTTAAGAAGCTGCGGCGGCGTGCCAGGTGTCCCAACCGTCCGCCCACGCCTCGACGAACAGCTCCGCCGCGACCGGGTCGAACTGTGTGCCCGCGCCGCGCTCGACTTCGGTGAGCGCGTGGTCGTGCGTGAGGGCGCGGCGGTAGGGCCGTGGCGAGATCATCGCGTCGAAGGCGTCGGCGATCGCGAGGATCCGGGCCTCGATCGGGATCCTGCGGCCGCTCAGCCCCGCCGGGTAACCGCTGCCGTCCCAGCGCTCGTGGTGGAAGAGGACGTACGGGAGCGCGTCGTGGAACCTGCGGAGCGGCAGGACGAGCTGCGCCCCTGCAGTCGTGTGGCACCGGATCTCGGCGACCTCCTCGAGCGTGAGCGGTCCGGTCTTGCCGAGCAGCTCGGCGTGCAGCGCCACCTTGCCGACGTCGTGCAGCGGGGCGGCGAAGCGAAGGGAGCGGATGCGCTGGCGGTCCCACCCGAGCGCCGCCGCCACGGGCTCCGCGAGCGCCGCGACGCGGGCGCCGTGACCGAGAGTCTGGTCGCGCTCCTCGAGCGCGCGGGCGATCGAGCGCAGCATGCCCGCTCGGATTCCGCGCGGCGGGACGGAATCCTCCAAGCGAGAGCGCGGACTGCGCGCGACGACCGGTAGCAGCCACCGTCACGAAACCGTCACGGAGCCGTGACGGGCGCTTACTCCCGCCAAGCAGCCGACCGCAGGCGTCTTGACGGAGAGGTAACGGAGACGTGACGTGGCTGCTACCGGCCTTCGTCCCGCACTCTTCGCCCGGCAATCAGAGCCGGTTCGCCAGCCACTTCTTGCCGTAATGGGCGAAGAAGAAGGCGAGCACGACGGCGCCGGCGACCCCGGCCGCCGCGTAGAGCCCGTAGCGCTGGATGGCGTCAGCCGCCGCGCTGCCGCCGTAATAGGCAATGAGCCCGACCGCAGTGGCCCAGCAGATCCCGCCGGCGGCGTTCCAGAACATGAACTCCCCCCACGGCATGCGGGCGATTCCCGCCGCCCAGGCAGCCGTGTAGCGGAGGACGGCGATGAAGCGGCCGAAGAAGACGATCTTGCCGCCGTGCTTCGCCATGAGCCGCTCCGTCGCGGGCAGGAAGCGCTCCGAGTAGCGGCGCAGCGGCCCCCAGCTCTCGAGCAGGCGGCGGCCGCCGAGCCGGCCGATCAGCCAGTAGCCGAGGTTGTCGCCGACGATCGCAGCCACCGCGGCCACCACGATCACCGTGCCGATCGAGTAATGGCCCTGCGACGCGAGCACGCCGAAGGCGATCAGCGCCGTCTCGCCCGGCAACGGCAGGCCGAACGACTCGAGCATCACAACGGCAAAGAGGAGCGGGAGGCCGTGGCTGGTGAAGAAGTGCGTCAAGTCGGAGCGAGGCTAGTACAGCCGCGGACGATCACGGACGTGCGCGGCCGGGCGCTGGCATAGGCTTCGCGCAGTGAGGGTCGGGATCCCGCGCGAGACGACGCAGGGCGAGCGCCGGGTCGCGCTCGTCCCCGAGACCGTCGGCAAGCTCGCGGCGGCCGGCTTCGAGCTCGTCGTCGAGGAGGGCGCGGGCACGGCGGCCTCGTTCCCCGACGACGCGTACACCGCGGCGGGTGCAGCGGTCGGCGACCCGTGGGAGGCCGACGGCGTCGTCAAGGTGCGCAAGCCCTCGGCGGACGAGCTCGGGCGGCTGCGCGGCGGGCAGCTCCTGATCGGCTTCCTCGAGCCGCTCTCCGACCCGGCCGGCATCGAGGCGCTCGAGGGACGCGGCGTCACGGCGTTCGCGCTCGAGTCGGTACCGCGGATCACGCGCGCCCAGGCCATGGACGCGCTCTCTTCGCAGGCGACCGTCGGCGGCTACAAGGCGGCGCTGCTCGCCGCGGAGAACCTGCCGCGCTTCTTTCCCATGCTCATGACCGCCGCCGGCACCGTCCCTCCCGCCAAGGTGCTCGTGATCGGCGCGGGAGTCGCGGGCCTGCAGGCGATCGCCACGGCGCGGCGGCTCGGCGCCGTCACGACCGGCTTCGACGTCCGCCCGGTGGTGCGCGAGCAGATCGAGAGCCTCGGGGCGAACTGGCTCGACCTCGGCGTAACCGGCGCCGAGGCCGAGGGCGGCTACGCGCGCGAGCTGACCGCCGAGGAGATGGAGGCGCAGCAGCGGGCGCTCGAGGAGCGGATCGCGGAGTTCGACGCGGTGGTCACGACCGCGGCGGTTCCCGGCCGGGCGGCGCCGAAGATCATCCCGGCGTCGGCCGTAGAGGCGATGCGTCCCGGCTCCGTGATCGTCGACCTCGCCGCCGAGACGGGCGGCAACTGCGAGCTGACTCAGCCGGGCGAGATCGTCGAGCGCGCGGGCGTGACGCTCGTCGGGCTGACCAACCTCCCGAGCACGATGCCGTACCACGCGTCGATGCTCTACTCGCGCAACGTCCAGGCGCTTCTCCTCCACCTCGCCCCCGAGGGCGAGCTCGCACTCGACTGGAGCGACGAGATCACGAGCGGCGCCTGCGTCGCCGGCAAGAAGGAAGGAGCGGCAGCTTGAGCCACGACACCCTGCTCGTCTTCGAGCTGACGATCCTCGTGCTCGCGATCTTCCTGGGCTTCGAGGTCATCTCGAAGGTGCCGACGCTTCTGCACACGCCGCTGATGTCGGGTACGAACGCGATCCACGGCATCGTGATCGTCGGGGCGATGATCGTGCTCGGCGTCGACCACAAGGACACCTTCACCTGGGTGTTCGGCTTCCTCGCGGTCGTGCTCGCCTCGGCGAACGTCGTCGGCGGCTTCGTGGTCACCGACCGGATGCTCGAGATGTTCAAGAAGCGCGAGCCGCCGCAGCGGGACGAGTAGTGAGCGCCAACGCCGCCAACCTGCTCTACCTGATCACGATCGTCACCTTCATCCTCGCGCTGCGCTACCTCTCCAACCCGGCGCACGCGAGGCGCGGCAACCAGATCGGCGCGGCGGGGATGCTGCTCGCGATCGTCGTCACCTGGATCCGCATCGGCACGACGAGCTGGTGGGCGATCGCGCTCGGGATGCTGATCGGCGGCGGCTTCGGAGCGGTGGCCGCGCGCAAGGTGCGGATGACGGCGATGCCGCAGATGGTGGCGCTGTTCAACGGCGTCGGCGGCGGTGCGGCGGCGCTGATCGCGCTCGACGAGCTGCATCGGATCCTGCCGCCTCCCGGCGCGCCCAAGTTCGACATCTCGCTCGCGATCGTCCTCTCGGCCTTGATCGGCGCGATCTCGTTCTCCGGCTCGATGGTCGCCTTCGCGAAGCTCCAGGAGCTGATCCAGGGCCGGCCGATCACCTATCCCGGTCAGCAGTTCGTCAACGGCGCGCTCTTCCTCACCGCGCTCGCTCTCGGGCTCGCCCTCGTCGCCGGCGTGCAGGACCAGTGGCTCCTCTGGCTGCTCGTCGCCCTCGCGCTCCTCTTCGGCGTGCTGTTCGTGCTCCCGATCGGGGGCGCCGACATGCCCGTCGTCATCTCGCTCCTGAATGCGTTCACCGGCCTCGCCGTCGCCGCGAGCGGGTTCGAACTCGAGAACAACGTCCTCATCGTCGCCGGGATGCTCGTCGGGGCCTCCGGCACGCTGCTGACCTTGATGATGGCGCGGGCGATGAACCGCTCGGTGGCGAACGTCCTCTTCAGCGCCTTCGGCCAGATCCAGGAGAGCGGCGCCGCGGCGGCCGCGGACACCGACGGCGGCACGGTCCGGAGCGCGAACGCCGAGGACGTCGCCGTGATGCTCGCGTACGCGCACAAGGTCGTCTTCGTCCCGGGGTACGGGCTCGCGGTCGCGCAGGCGCAGCACGACCTGCACCAGCTCGCGGATCTCCTGGAGGCGAAGGGCGTCGAGGTCTCGTACGCCATCCATCCGGTGGCGGGGCGCATGCCGGGTCACATGAACGTGCTGCTCGCCGAGGCGAACGTCCCGTACGACGAGCTGCACGAGCTCGAGGAGGCGAACGGCGAGTTTCCGCGCACGGACGTCGCGGTCATCGTCGGCGCGAACGACGTCGTCAACCCCGACGCCCGGAACAACCAGGGCTCGCCGATCTACGGCATGCCGATCCTCAACGTCGACGACGCGCAGGCCGTGGTCGTCCTCAAGCGCTCCATGAATCCGGGCTTCGCCGGGGTCGAGAACCCGCTCTTCTACAACCCGAAGACCGTGATGCTGTTCGGGGACGCGAAGGACTCGATCACGAAGCTCAGCGCCGACGTCAAGACGCTGTAGCTCGATAGAGCCCCTCGCTCGCCGACACGAGACCCGCCAGCTCGAGCTCGACGAGGGCGCGCGCGACCTCGCCGGCGGCGAGGCCCGTGCGGCGGACGAGCTCGTCGGCGCTCGCCGGCAGGAGCTCGAGAAGCGGCGAGCGCTCGACTGGCGCCGGTTCCGGCTCGATGCCGAACGAGGCGAAGAGGTCGGCCGCGGAGGTCAACGGCGCCGCTCCCAGCTTGAGCAGCGCGTTCGTGCCGGCCGACAGCGAGGAGGTGATCTCGCCCGGCACCGCGAAGACCTCGCGTCCCTCCTCGAGCGCGAGATCCGCCGTGATCAGCGCGCCGCTACGCTCGCGCGCCTCGACGACGACGGTCGCCGCGCAGAGCCCGGCGACGATGCGGTTGCGCGCCGGGAACCGCCACGGAGCGGGCTCGACGCCCGGCGCGTACTCCGAGACGATCAGGCCGGCGTCGGCGACGCGGCGCGCGAGCTCGGCGTGCGCGGCCGGGTAGTCGCGGTCGATCCCGCAGCCGAGGACCGCGACCGTCGTTCGCTCCGCCTCGAGCGCCCCGCGGTGCGCCTCCCCGTCGATTCCGCGGGCGAGGCCGCTCACGACCACGAGCCCGGCTGCCGCGAGCTCGCGCCCGAGGCTGCGCGCGACGGACGCGCCATAGCCGGAGGAGGCACGCGCACCCACGACGGCGACCGCCGGCCGCGACAGCAGCTCCGGCTCGGCCCCGCCACGGAGGAAGAGCCCGGCAGGCGGGTCGTGGATGGCCCGCAGTAGCGGCGGGAACTCGTGGGCCGAGCGAGGCAGGAAGCGATGGCCGGTGGCGGCGAGTCGCTCGAGGTACGCGCGCTCGTCGAAGCGGCGCTCGAAGGAGCGCCAACGTTGTCCACGAGGCGGCCGGACGAGGTGGGTCCCGGTCTCCGAGGCGAAGACAGCGAGCGCGAGCTCAGACACTCTCGAGCTCCTGCGGGGAGCGGTAGGACAGCGCCTCCGCGACGTGCTCGGAGCGGACGCCGTCCGAGCCGGCGAGCGCCGCGATCGTGCGCGCGACGCGCGCCACCCGCGCGTAGCCGCGACCGGACAGGTGGAGGCGGTCCGCCGCCCGGCGCAGCAGCGCGTCCGCGTCAGGGTCGCGCGGCGGCGGCCTCGTCGCGAGCCGCTCCCGGGCGGCCGTCACCCGCTGCCCCACCGCGGCCGAGGGCTCGGCCGGCTGCGCGGCGAGCTCCTCCCCCCGCACGCGCGGCATCGCCAGGACGAGGTCGAAGCGGTCGAGCAGGGCGCGCGAGAGCTTGTCGCGGTAGCGGGCGAGCCGCTGTGCCGAGCAGCTGCACTGCGCGGCCGGGTCGCCGCGTCCGCCGCACGGGCAGAGATTCATCGTCGCGACCAGCTGGAAGCGGGCCGGGAAGACGACGCGGCCGGCGGCGCGGGAGACCGAGACGAACCCGTCCTCCAGCGGCTGGCGCAGCGCCTCGAGCGCGGGCCGCTGGAACTCGGCGAGCTCGTCGAGCAGGAGGACTCCGCGGTGCGCGAGGCTCGCCTCGCCGGGCCGCAGGTGGGGCCCGCCGCCGACGATCGCCGCCGTCGAGGCGCTGTGGTGCGGCGCGCGGAAAGGCGGCCGCGAGACGAGCGGCTGCTCCCCGTCCACCAGCCCGGCGACCGAATGGATCCGCGTCACCTCGAGCGCGGCCTCGGAGTCGAGCGGCGGCAGGATCCCGGGCAGCCGGCGCGCGAGCATCGTCTTCCCCGTTCCCGGCGGCCCGCCGAGGAGGAGGTTGTGCGCGCCGGCCGCTGCAAGCTCGAGCGCGCGGCGTGCGCGTTCCTGGCCGCGGACGTCGGCGAGGTCGGGCCCGGCCGTCGCGCCGTGGCCGTTCGGCCCCAGCGGCGGCTCGGGCTCCAGCTCGAGCTCGCCGCGCAGGTAGGCCGCGGCTTCCGCCAGGTGGCGGATGGGGACGGCGGGCACACCCGCGAGAGCGGCTTCCCGGGCGGAGTCGGCCGGACAGAGGAGCCGTTCGACGCCGAGCCGCCGCGCGCCCTCGGCGACGGCGAGCACGCCGCCTACGCGGCGCAACCGCCCGTCGAGCGCGAGCTCCCCGACCGCCGCCGTGCGCTCCAGCGCCTGCCGCGGCAGCTGCTGGGAGGCGGCGAGCAAGGCGAGCGCGATCGGCAGGTCGAAGCCGGAGCCCTCCTTGCGCAGCTCGGCCGGCGCGAGGTTGACGGTGATGCGCCCGTCCGGGAAGCTCAGCTCGGCGGCCGAGATCCCGCTGCGGACGCGCTCGCGCGCCTCCTGGCAGGCGCGGTCGGCGAGGCCGACGATGGCGAACCCTGGGATGCCGTCGCGAACGTGCGCCTCGACGTCGACGCGCCGCGGCTCGAGTCCGACCAGCGCATGGGTGACCGCGCGTGCGAGCACGCAGCGAGGCTAGGAGCGAAGTCGTGACGCCGGGTTGCACACTTCCTGGCAGAACACCGGCGACTAGGGTGCCGCCGTGGAGCGAGTCCAGAATCTGCTGGCCACCGTCCTCGACGACGGGCCGGCCGACGCGCCTGCGGGGCACGACTTCGCGGGCACGTCCCTGACCGAGGACCTCGGAGCCGTCGCGACCGGCCTCGGCCTCTACGAGATCGCGCCGGGGAACGCCTCCTGGCCCTACCACTTCGAGGCGACCGAGGAGGAATGGCTGATCGTGATCGCGGGCGAGCTGACGCTCCGCACCCCGGCAGGCGAGACGGTCCTGCGCGCCGGCGACGTCGCCTGCTTCCCGGCCGGTGCAGCCGGGGCGCACGCGGTTCGCAACCACACGGACGCGCCGGTGCGGTACGCGATGCCCTCGACGAACGCGCCCCACGGCGGCGCGACCATCTACCTGGACAGCGGCAAGTTCGGGATCCGGGCGCCTGGATTCGTCCACCACGGCCGGCTCGGCGAGCCCGCCGAGTACTGGGAGGGCGAGCCGTGAGCGTCGTCAACCTCTTCGACCTCGCGCTCGACGCGGACGAGGACGAGCCGCCCGGCTACGGCGCGACCTACGCGCGCGTCGGCCCCCTCGTGGGCGGCGAGCAGCTCGGCCTGTCCGTCTACGAGCTCGAGCCCGGCCTGAGCATCTGCCCGTACCACTACGAGAACGCCGAGGAGGAGTGGCTGATCGTCCTCGTCGGCCGGCCGACGCTGCGCACGCCCGAGGGCGAGCGCGAGCTCGAGCAGTGGGACTGTGCTTTCTTCCCCACCGGCGAGGCCGGCGCCCACAAGGTGACGAACCGGACCGACGAGACCGTGCGCGTGTGCATCTGGTCGAACCGGGTCGCGGTGGCGACGTCGGTCTACCCGGACTCGGAGAAGGTCGG
>JBJMKE010000095.1:0-12721 GCA_045806005.1 Gaiellaceae bacterium | reverse complement strand
CCGGCACGGGTAGCAGCCCGAGCGCGGCGAGCCAGCGCAGCGGACGTGGGATCCGGCGGTCCGTCGCGGCGAACCGAACGGCGCGGATGAGGCGCCTGAAGAACGCGAGCACGAGGCCGAGTCTAGGGGCGGGCTTGACAACCGAACAGACGTTCGCCTATCATGCGAACAGATGTTCGGGAAGCTTCTCATCGTTCTCTGCGCCGCAGCCCTCGCCGTAGGTCTCGCGGCCCACAGCTCGAGCGGCGCCGGGCCGAAGCGGACGTACGTGGTGCGGCCGGGCGACACGCTCTGGGCGGTCGCCGCGCACATGTACGCGGGCGATCCGCGGGAGGGAATCTGGAAGATCGAGCAGCGGAACCGCCTCACCGGGTCGACGATCGTCCCGGGCGAGAAGCTCGTCTTGCCCTAGCTGCTCAGGTCGGACAGCTCGATCCCGAACGTGTAGACCTTCTCGCCGCGGAAGAGGCGTTGCTCGGGGTCCCACGGGAACCAGATCAGGACCTTCCACTCGAGCGGTCCCTCCACCGGCGGCTGACCGAGCCACGGCGCCTGCTGGGTTGCGGTCACGTTCGCCTCCTCGCACACACCCTGGGGCCCGATCACGATGTCGGTCAGGTCGAAGCGGATGTCGGGGAAGGCGGTCAGCAGCTCGGTGTAGAAGCGGGCCGCGCCCTCATGGCCCTCCCAGCGATGGCCGGTCTGGACGAGCTCGTAGACGCAGTCCGGAGTCAGCGTCGAGATCAGGCCCGGCAGGTCGCGCGCGTCCTCCGCGATCGAATGCGTCTTGTAGAGCTCCCGGATGTCCCGGTAGAGCTCGGGCGTGACCTCGCGCCGGTAGACCTCGAGCACGGTCGGGTCGGCCATGTCCTGAGCCTATCGCTCAGGCCGGGACGAGCTCGCCGCCGGCGCCCGGCGCGAACAGCTCCGGCGAGCGCCCGACGAGCGCCACGAACGCGTCGACGACCGCCGGCGCGAACTGGGTGCCGCGGTTGCGCACGACCTCGGCGGTCGCCTCCTCGAGCGAGCGGGCGCAGCTGTAGGGGCGGTCGGTCGTCATCGCGTCGACCGCGTCGGCGAGGCCGACGATCGCGGCCTCGAGTGGGATCTCCTCGCCGCGCAGCCCGTGTGGGTAGCCGAATCCGTCCCACCGCTCGTGGTGGTGGAGGATGGACGGCACGGCCGCGCGCAGGCTGTGGAGGCGACCGACGATGCGCGCGCCGTCCTCCGGGTGGCGCTTCACGATCGCGAACTCCAGCTCCGTCAGCCGATCGGGCTTGGTGAGGATCGCGTCGGGGACGCCGATCTTGCCGATGTCGTGGAAGAGCCCGGCGAAGCGCAGCAGGTCGAGGCAGTCCCGGCCGAGTCCGAGCTCTTTGCCGAGCCCGACGGCGATCCGCTGTACCCGCAGCGAATGGCCGGCGGTGTATGGATCCTTCGCGTCGACCGTCGCGTTGAGGCTCTCGACCGCCTCGAGTGCGCTTTCCTCGAGCAGCCGGTTCGACTCGACGAGCCGGATCGTCCGGGCCCGGAGCTTCTCGTTCTGGCGGCGCAACGTCCTCGACGCTCCGCGGACGAGCAGAGCGAGCAGCCCCCAGAGCGCCGCGAAGACCGCGCCGACGGCCAGCCACACCATGGTGCGGCGGGAGCCGATCAGCCGGTTGAGCGCTGACGGGTTGGCGTAGATCTCGTACGCCCCGATCGCACGCGAGCCGCCGGTGCTCTCGATCGGCGCGTACACCTCGAACAGGTGACTGAGGTGATGCTTGCGCGCGAGCTCGTTGCGCTCGAATGCGTCCTCGTCCGAGGCATCGCCGCCGGTGCCCACGAGATCCGCGATCGGCCGGTTCTCCTTGACCACCTCGCCGAGCTCGTCCTCGAGCGGGAAGGCGCGGCCGATGCGCTCCGGGTCGACGTTCGTCCAGGCGAGGACGCCGTCGGCGCGCCACACCTTGACGCTGAGGATGTCCTTGCGCCGGTGGACGCTGGAGGCGAAGCGCGATTTGTCGCGCGGCGACACGACGACCCTGTCGCCGTGGACGAGCGTCGGCCCGACGACTCCGTCGACGTACCGGGCCAGGGCGGTCTGCTCGGCGGCGAGAGCCTCGGCCGTCAGCGCGTGCGAGAGCATCCAGCCGAGCGCGACCCCAGCGACCGCACAGAGCGCCGCCGACGCGATCAGGAAGACGCGCAGCAGCGTGAGCGACCGCTCGAGCTCGCGTCTCCGTCGCAGGCGCCGCATCCCGGACATCGGCGATATATCGGCCTCCGAGTGGATGGGCATTAGTCGACCCTTCCTAGAATCGGCGGGTGGATCTCGACCTCGTCTTCCTCGGCACGGCCGCCTCGATGCCGACCGCGCAGCGGGGGCCGGCGGCGCTCCTCGTGCGGCGAGGCAGCGAGCGGCTCCTGTTCGACTGCGGCGAGGGGACGCAGCGGCAGCTGCAGCGGTCGGCGATCGGGCTGCCCGACCTGCAGGAGATCTTCCTCACCCACTACCACGCCGACCACTTCCTCGGCCTGCCCGGGATGCTCAAGACGTTCGCGCTCCGCGGCCGCGACGAGACACCGCTTACGGTCTACGGGCCGCGCGGCCTGCGCGAGCTGTTCAACCGGCTGCGGCCCTTCGTGGGCCGGCTGCCGTACCCGCTGACGCTCATCGAGCTCGAGCCGGGGGAGAGGCTGGAGCGCGCCGACTACGCGCTCGAGGCCTTCGCGGTCGAGCACGGCCTCGACGCGGTCGGCTACGCGCTCGTCGAGCAGGAGCGGCCGGGACGCTTCGACGTGGCGGCGGCCGACGCGCTCGGAGTCCCGGACGGCCCTGCGCGCGGCCGGCTGCAGAGCGGGCAGGAGGTGGCGCTCCCCGACGGGCGCACCGTGACGCCGGCCGAGGTGCTCGGCGAGGCTCGGCCCGGGCGGAAGCTCGTCCTCACCGGCGACACGGCGCCGTCGCCCCTCGTCGTCCAGGCGGCGCATGCCGCCGACCTGCTCGTCCACGAGGCGAGCTTCCTCGCCGAGGAGGCGGAGCGGGCCCGCGAGACGTTGCATTCGACGGCCGCCGACGCCGCCGAGGTCGGGCGCCTCGCGCAGGTCGGCCTGCTCGCGCTCACCCACGTGTCGCCGCGGTACTTCGGGCCTGAGCTCGAGGCCGAGGCCCGGGAGGTCTTTCCCGACACCGTCGTGCCTCGCGACTTCGACGTGATCGAAGTCCCGTTCCCCGAGCGCGGAGCGCCGCAGCTCGTCAAGAGCGGCGCCCGGCCGCCTCGCGCGGAGGCCGAAGTGCCTATGATCGAGCGGATGAGCGGGATGGTTCAGGTTGCGGTCGCCGGCGACGTCGCGGAGGCCGAGGAGATGCAGCAGATCCTCCGCAATGCGGGGATCGACTCGTCGATCGAGCAGTCGCCCGAGGAGGACGCCGTCAACCTCCTCGTCCCCGAAGCCGAGCTCGAGACCGCCAAGGAAGCGATCGAGGCTCTCACCGAGCCCGACGAACTGATCTCGGAGCCGTAAGGATTCCCATGCCGATGTCGACGATGGCTTTCCTCCGTGGCAGGGCGCGTCTCACCGCAGACGCGGCCCCGCGGTCGCCACGCACTTCGTAGTCGCGCTTTCGCAGACGAGCTCGTCCGCGACGCCGGCCTAGCGCCGGGCACGCTCGTGCTCGACTTCGGTGCCGGCGGCGGCGTCATCACCGGCGCACTCGTCGCTGCAGGTGCGCGCGTGCGCGCGGTGGAGCTCGACGCGGCGGCGCTCCGGCAGTTGCACGGCCGCTTCGCCGGCGACCCGCGGGTCGAGGTGGTCGCGGCCGACGCGACGGGACTGCGGCTTCCGGACGAGCCGTTCGCCGTCGTCGCCAACCTTCCGTTCGCGGCCGGGACGGCCATCCTGCGGCGCCTGCTCGGCGATCCGCGGGTGCCGCTGATCCAGCTCGACGCCATCGTCGAGTGGGGTCTCGCGGCGAAGCGCACGGCGGTCTGGCCGTCGACGCTGCTCGGCTGCACGTGGGGATCGCGCTACGAGCTGCGGCTCGTCCGGCGGGTGCCGCGCGGCTGCTTCGCCCCGCCGCCGAGCGTCGACGCGGCGGTGCTGAGGGCGACGAGGCGGGCCGAGCCGCTCGTCCCGCCGCGCCAGGCTGCCGCGTACGAGGCCCTGCTGCGCAGGGCGTTCGCGGCCCAGCGCCCGCTCGACCGGATTCTCCCGCGAGGCGCGGTCCACCGCGCCGCGCACGAGCTCGGCTTCGACCGGCACGCCACGGCCCGCGACCTGGACGCGCGCCAGTGGGCCGGGCTCTACCACAGGCTCCATTCGCCTATCCGCGCCGACACGCCCAGGTAGGCCTCGAGCTCCTCCGGCAGGTACTCCGGAAAGGCGGCATAGGCGGTGAGCCGTACGTGCCCCTCGAGCACGACGAGCTTCCTCCGCTCGAGGTCGGTGACGACGATCAGCTCGGGATTCCCCGCCGCCGCTGCCGCGATCGCGCGATCGCCTTCGTCCCGACCCTGCACCTCCGCCGCGTCGGCCGGGCGCCGGCTGCCCTTCGTGATCCGGGACCACCAGTCCCACTTGACGTAGAGGATCGCCTGCACCTCGTCGCGGGTCAGGGCGACACGCTCCCAGCTCACGTCGTCCGGGAAGCCGGCGAACAGTCCGTCTCGCTCACGCCACTGGCGCCTGCGCTCCTCGACGTCGGTCGGGGTCCACCGCGAGGTCGAGGAGAGCTCGGCCCCCCAGAAGCAGTTGAGCATCTCCGCCTCGCCGGCCTCGCGGATCGTCCGCATGCCCGGATTCTCTTGTAGCGTCGCGCCGGTGGACGAGGCGGATCTCGAGCTTCGCCGGCGGACGTACGCCTTCTTCGTCGAGCACGGCCGCGCGCCGGCCGCCGCCGAGCTCGGAGAGCCGCAGAAGATCCTCGCCGGCTGGCGGCGCCTCCACGACGAGCACGCGCTCGTCCTCAACCCGGCGACCGACGAGCTGCGGATGCTCAACCCGTTCTCGGCCGTCCCGACCGCGTACCGCGTTCGGGCCGGGGGCCGCTGGTGGTACGGCAACTGCGCGTGGGACGCCTTCGGCATCTGCGCCGCGCTCCACGCCGACGGACGGATCGAGACCTCCTGCCCGGACTGCGGCGAGCCGCTCGCCGTCGAGGTTCGCGGCAGGCAGACCGACGACGAGTCGCTCCTCTTCCACGTCCTCGTCCCCGCCGCGCGGTGGTGGGACGACATCGTCTTCACCTGAAGCACGATGAACCTCTTCCGGTCGGAGGAGCACATCGCGCGCTGGCTCGGCGGCAGGGAACCCGGCGCGACGATCACGGTGGCGAAGCTCGCCGAGCTCGCCCACGCCTGGTGGGACGACCGCATCGCGCCCGACTGGCGACCGCACACGCGCGAGCAGAACGCGGCGATCCTCGAAGGGCTCGGCCTCGTCGGCCGGTTCTGGGCTTTGCCATGATGCGGAGCGAGAGAACGTCGCCCAGCCGTCCGCAGCCACAGGGGAGGAACGCGATGTACACGGTCATCCGGAGGTACCAGGACGTCCAGAACGCCGCCGAGGTCGCACGGCGCGCGGTCGAGGAGTTCGCGCCGACGCTTCGCGACCAGCCAGGGTTCCAGGGGTACTGGGTCGTCGACGGCGGCGACGGCATCCTCGCGACGATCACCGTCTTCGACACGGAGGAGGCAGCCGCCGCGACGACGTCGGCCGCCGCGACCTGGGTGCAGGAGAACCTGGCGAACCTCGTCCCGAGCCCGCCCAGGGTGACCTCGGGCGAGACGACCGGCGTCACGGCGGAAGTCCCGGCCTGAGGCGGTAGACCATTTGCGGTCCCGCCGGGCGTCCGGCGGGGCCGCTACAGTCGGTCGAGCACGAACCCCTTTAACCCGGTCCAGCGAGGCCGGAAAGGAGTCGGATGAATACGCACGCCCCTACACAGGGGAAACCCCTCCTCGACGCCGACGGGCTGGAGAGGACCCTTTCGAGAATCGCCCACGAGATCATCGAGGGCAACCCCGAGCTCGACGACGTCGCGCTCGTCGGGATCCAGACCCGCGGCGTCCCCCTCGCGCGGCGGCTCGCGCGCCTGATCGAGGAGCGCGCCGGCGTCGCGCCCATGCTCGGCGCCGTCGACATCACCTTCTACCGCGACGACGTAAGCGTCCGCGGCGGCGAGGCGCCGCTCGCGCCACAGCCGCTCGTCCGCGCGACGCAGCTCGACTTCCCGCTCGAGGGACGGACGGTCGTCCTCGTCGACGACGTCCTCTACACCGGTCGCACGATCCGCGCCGCGATCGAGGCGCTCTTCGACTACGGACGCCCCGCGCGCGTCCAGCTCGCTGTGCTCGTCGACCGCGGTCACCGCGAGCTCCCGATCCGGCCCGACTACGTCGGCAAGAACCTGCCCACCGCGCGCGGCGAGCGGATCCAGGTGCAGCTCGTCGAGGTGGACGAGCTCGACGCCGTCCTGCTCGTCCCGAGCCCGGAGGAGGAAGACGGATGATCCGCCTCGTGAAGGACGACCTGCGCCCGCCGGGGGAGCCGCCGAAGCGCCACCTCCTCTCGGTCGCCGACCTGACCCGCGACGACGTCGACCGCCTGCTCGGCACGGCGCAGACCTTCGCGGCCTCGCTGGAGCGGCACGTGAAGAAGCTGCCGACGCTCAAGGGCCACCTCGTGGTCAACCTCTTCTACGAGTCCTCGACCCGCACCTCGTCCTCGTTCGAGCTCGCCGCGAAGCGGCTCTCGGCCGACACGCTCAGCGTCAAGTCGACGGGCTCCTCGGTGGACAAGGGCGAGTCGCTCAAGGACACCGCGCTCACCCTCGGGGCCTACGACCCCGACGTGATCGTCATCCGCCACCCGCAGATCGGCGCACCGCAGCTCGTCGCGAACGTGACCGACGCGCACGTCGTCAACGCCGGGGACGGCAAGCACCAGCACCCGACCCAGGCGCTCCTCGACCTCTACACGATCCGGGAGGAGATCGGGCGGCTCGAGGGCCTCCACGTCGCGATCGTCGGCGACGTCCTGCACTCGCGCGTGGCCCGCTCGCTCCTGCAGGCGTTCGCGCTCGTCGGGATCCGGACGACCCTCGTCGGCCCGCCCGCGCTGCTGCCGCGCGAGCTGCCGGCGGAGGCGACCTCGGACATCGCCGCGATCCGCGACGCCGACGTCGTCTACGTCCTGCGGATGCAGAACGAGCGCATGGAGGCGGGCGCGAACTTCGTGCCGAGCCTGCGCGAGTACACGGCGCGCTGGGGCGTCACCCCCGAGCGGCTGCGGCCGGGTCAGAAGGTCATGCACCCGGGGCCGATGAACCGCGGCGTCGAGATCGACGACCGCGTGGCCGACTCGCCCGACTCGCTGATCACGACGCAGGTCCGCTCTGGGCTCGTCGTGCGGATGGCCGTGCTCTACGACGTGCTCACCGGCGGGCCGGTCGGGGTTCAGGCGCTCGCAGCGGCGGAGGTGGCGTGATGGCCGAGCTGCTCTGGCAGAAGGAGCTTCCCGGCGCGAACCTGGTCGTACGCGGCGCCCGCGTGCTCGATCCCGCGGAGGGGATCGACGCGCGGCTCGAGGTGCGAATCGACGACGGTGTGATCGCCGACGTCGCCGAGCGGGTCGACGCGAACGAGCATCGCGTCGTCGAGGCGGACGGGCTCGTCCTCGCGCCTGCCTTCGTCGACCCGCACGTCCACCTGCGCACGCCCGGCCGCGAGGACGAGGAGACCGTCGCGAGCGGCACGGCGGCCGCGGCGGCCGGCGGCTACTGCGCGATCCTCGCCATGCCGAACACCGACCCGGTCGTCGACTCCGCGGCGACGCTCGGCGCGCTCGTCGAGACGGCCCGCGGCGAGGCGGTCGTGCCGGTCGGGTTCCTCGCCGCGATCACGCGCGGCCAGCACGGGGAGGAGCTGACCGAGATGGGCGAGCTCGCCGACACGGGCGCGGCCGCCTTCTCCGACGACGGGATGCCTGTCGTCTCCGCAGGCCTGATGCGCCGCGCCCTGCAGTACGCCTCGAGCACCGACCGGCCCCTCGCGCTCCACTGCGAGGAGCCGACCTTGTCGCGCGGCGGCCACGTCCACGAGGGACGGGTCGCGGCCGAGCTCGGCTTTGCGGGCTACCCCTCGATCGCCGAGTCCGTCGCGGTCGAGCGGGACCTCGCGCTCGCGGACTACGAGCGGGGCCGCGTCCACGTCCTCCACCTCTCGGCCGCCGAGTCGGTGGACGCGCTCCGTCGCGCGCGCGAGGCGGGTGTTGCGGCGAGCGGGGAGGCGACGCCGCACCACCTCGTCCTCACCGACGACGCGGTCCGGTCGCTCGACCCGAACGTGAAGATGAACCCGCCGCTGCGCGCCGAGGCCGACCGGCAGGCGCTGCTGGAAGGCCTGCGGGACGGGACGATCGAGGCGATCGCCACCGACCACGCGCCGCACGCCGCGCACGAGAAGGAGGTGCCGTTCGAGGCTGCGCCCTTCGGCGTCACCGGCCTCGAGACCGCGTTCGCGGCGCTCTACACGCATCTCGTCGAGCCCGGCCTGCTGCCGCTCGGGACGCTGCTCGAGCGGATGTCGGCCGGGCCGGCCCGGATCTTCGGGCTCGACCGTCCGCGCGTCGCGACCGGCGCGCACGCAAACCTCGTCCTGCTCGACCTCGAGCGCAACTGGACGGTCGGCGAGCGGCCGTTCCGCTCGCGATCGGGCAACTCGTGGCTGCTCGGCTCGCGGCTCGACGGCGTTGTCCGGCTGACCCTTGCAGGTGGGTCCGTGGTGCACGAATGAGCGCCTATCTCGCGCTGGCGGACGGGACGGTCTGGCCCGGCGAGTCGGTCGGCGCCGACGGCCACGCGGCCGGCGAGACCGTGTTCACCACGGGCATGTCCGGCTACCAGGAGGCGGTCACCGACCCGAGCTTCGAGGACCAGCTCATCTGCTTCACGGCCCCGATGGTCGGCAACTACGGCGTCGCGGAGGAGCGCAGCGAGTCGGCCCGCACGCACGCGCGGGCCGTGCTCATGCGCGAGGCGCGCGGGCCCGAGTGGACGGACTGGCTACGCGAGCGCGGCGTCGTCGCGCTCACGGGCCTCGACACGCGCAGCCTCGTCCTCCATCTCCGCGACGCGGGCTCGGCGCCCGGGATCGCTGTCGCCTCCGGCCTCCCCGTCGAGGAGGCGATCGAGCTCGCGGCGCAGCAGCCGTCGATGCTCGGGCGCGCGCTCGTCGACGACGTGTCCACGGACGAGCCGTACGTCTTCGCCGAGGAGGGCCGGACCCGGATCGCGGTCGTGGACTACGGCGTGAAGAACTCGGTCCTGCGCCGGCTCGCGAAGGCGGGTGCGGCCGTGACCGTCCATCCGCACGGCACCGACGCGGACGAGCTGGCCGGCTACGACGGCGTCCTCCTCTCGCCGGGGCCCGGCGACCCGGAGCCGCTCGAGGCCGAGGCCGAGACGGTGCGCGACCTGCTCGGCCGCACGCACGTGCTCGGGATCTGCCTCGGCCACCAGCTGATCGCCCGCGCGACCGGCCACGAGACGTACAAGCTCCCGTTCGGCCACCGGGGCGCGAACCACCCGGTGCTCGAGCGGCTGACGGGCCGGGTGCTCGTCACGAGCCAGAACCACGGCTTCGCCGTCCAGCCGAGCGAGGCGGGCGAGGTGTCGCACGTCTCGCTCTACGACGGGACGGTCGAGGGCCTCGAGCTGCCGCAGCTCCGCGCCCGCTCGCTGCAGTTCCATCCCGAGGCGGGGCCGGGCCCACACGACGCGTGGCCGCTGCTCGAGTCCTGGGTGAACGAGGTCGCGCATGCCTAGGCGCAACGACATCGAGAGCATCTGCATCGTCGGCTCCGGGCCGATCGTGATCGGCCAGGCCGCCGAGTTCGACTACGCGGGCTGCCAGGCGCTGAAAGTCCTGCGCGAGGACGGCTTCCGCACGATCGTCGTCAACTCGAACCCGGCGACGATCATGACCGACCCGGGCTTCGCAGACCGGACCTACCTCGAGCCGCTCGACGTGGACTCGGTCGCCGAGGTGCTGCGGCTCGAGCGCCCCGACGCGCTGCTGCCGACCATGGGCGGGCAGACGGCGCTCAACCTCGCGCGCGAGCTCGCGACGGCCGGCGTGCTCGACGAGCTCGGGATCGAGCTGATCGGCGCGCGCCTCGAGGCGATCGAGCGCGCGGAGGACAGGCTCAAGTTCAAGGAGGCGGTCGAGTCGTGCAACCTCAAGGTGCCGGCCTCTGCCATCGTCACCTCGCTCGACGAGCTCGAGGGGCTGACGGTGCCGGCCGTCGTGCGGCCCGCCTTCACGCTCGGCGGCCACGGCGGCGGCTTCGCCTACACCGAGGACGAGCTGCGCCGGCAGGTCGAGCGCGGCCTCTCGGAGTCCCCGATCGGCCAGGTGCTCGTCGAGGAGTCGGTGCGCGGCTGGGACGAGTTCGAGCTCGAGGTCGTCCGGGACCGGATCGACAACGTCGTGATCGTCTGCTCGATCGAGAACCTCGACCCGATGGGCGTCCACACGGGCGACTCGGTCACGGTCGCGCCGCAGATGACGCTGCCCGACGAGGCGTACCAGGAGCTGCGCGACGCGGCCGCGGCGGTCATCCGGGCCGTGGGCGTCGACACCGGCGGCTCGAACATCCAGTTCGCGCGCAGCCGCGAGACCGGCGACGTGCGGGTGATCGAGATGAACCCGCGCGTCTCCCGATCCTCCGCGCTCGCGTCGAAGGCGACCGGCTACCCGATCGCCAAGGTTGCGGCGCGGCTCGCGGTCGGCTACACGCTCGACGAGATCCCGAACGACCTGACGGGGACGACGCCCGCGAGCTTCGAGCCGACGCTCGACTACGTCGTCGTCAAGTTCCCGCGCTTCGCCTTCGAGAAGTTCCCCGGCGCCGACCGGACGCTCGGCACGCAAATGAAGTCGGTGGGGGAGACGATGGGCATCGGCCGCACGTTCGCGGAGGCGTTCCTCAAGGCCCACCGCTCGAGGGAGCTGGACGCCGGCGCTGCCACGCCGTGGCAGGCGCTCGCCGACGTTCCCGAGGACGTGCACCCGTTCTTCCAGCGGGAGCTCGACCAGATCCGCGAGGCGCTCGCAGGCCTCGGCGACGTCGAGTCGCTCGTGGCGGGCGACTGGCTGCGGCTGAAGCGGCTCGGCCTCTCCGACGCCGACGTCGCGGCCGCCGCGGACACGGCCGAAGCGGACGTGCGCCGGCGCAGGCGGGAGTGCGGCGTCCGGCCCGCGTACCGTCGCGTCGACTCCTGCGCGGGCGAGGTCGAGGCCTCCTCCAACTACTACTACTCGACCTGGGGCGAGGCCGACGAAGCGCCGCCGGCCGGCGGGCGCCCGCGCGTGGTCATCCTCGGCTCCGGCCCGAACCGGATCGGGCAGGGGATCGAGTTCGACTACTGCTGCGTCCACGCCGTCACGACGTACCGCGAGCTCGGCTACGAGGCGGTGATGGTCAACTGCAACCCCGAGACGGTCTCGACCGACTACGACACGTCCGACCGCCTCTACTTCGAGCCGCTCGACGCCGAGTCGGTGCTCGCGATCTGCGAGCGGGAAAGGCCGGACGGGGTCGTGATCCAGTTCGGCGGCCAGACGCCGCTCAAGCTCGCGCGCGCGATCGAGGACGCCGGCTACCGGATCCTCGGGACGCCGTTCGACGCCGTCGACCTCGCCGAGGACCGCGAGCGCTTCGCCGGGCTGCTCCGCGCGCACGGGCTCCGCTCGCCGGAGTGGGGGATCGCGGCCTCGCCCGACGAGGCGGTCGAGATCGCAGAGCGGATCGGCTACCCGGTGCTCGTCCGGCCGTCCTACGTCCTCGGAGGCCGCGCGATGCGCGTCTGCTACACGGCCGACGAGGTGCGCGACATGCCTCCGTTCGAGCGGATCCTCGTCGACCGTTTCGTCGAGCACGCCGTGGAGGTGGACGTGGACGCGCTCTGCGACGGCGTCGACACCTACGTCGCCGCCCTCATGCAGCACGTCGAGGAGGCGGGCGTCCACTCGGGCGACTCGGCCTGCGTCTTGCCGGCCCCGAGCATCGGCTTCGCCCAGGGGCAGGAGATCGCGCGCATCGTGCGGATCCTCGGCCGCGCGCTCGGCACCGTCGGGCTCCTCAACGTCCAGCTCGCGGTGACCGGCGACGGAGACGTCTACGTGCTCGAGGCGAACCCGCGCGCCTCGCGGACGGTGCCGTTCGTGAGCAAGGCGACGGGGGTCCAGCTCGTCAGGGCCGCCTGCCGGCTCGCGCTCGGGGCGAGGATCTCGGAGCTCGGCCTGCCGCCCGAGCGGCCGCCGCGCCAGTGGAGCGTCAAGGCGGCGGTGCTGCCGTTCGCGCGCTTCCCGGGGAGCGACCCGGTGCTCGGGCCCGAGATGCGCTCGACCGGCGAGGTGATGGCGAGCGCAGCCGACCTCTCGACCGCGCTCGACAAGGCAGAGCGGGCTGCGGGGCGCAGGCTGCCGCGCTCCGGCTCCGTCTTCATCTCCATCCGCGAGCCCGACCACCAGCAGGCCGTGCCGATCGCGGCGACGCTGGTCGGTCTCGGCTTCGAGCTGTACGCGACGGAGGGGACGGCCGCGACCCTCGCCGCCGCCGGCATCGCGGTCGAGCCGGTGCGGACGCTGAGCGAGGCGCGGGACGGCGAGCCGACGGTCGTCGACCTGATCCGGCGGGGACGCTGCGACCTCGTGATCAACACGCCCGAGGG
>JBJMKE010000094.1:0-24787 GCA_045806005.1 Gaiellaceae bacterium | reverse complement strand
CGGTCCGGCGCTCCGGCCGGCGGCCGCGTCATCGCGGGCCTCCGCCCCGAGGCGTTCGAGGACGCCGCGTTCGCCGACCCGTCGCTGCCGCGGCTCGACGTGCAGATCGAGGTCGTCGAGGAGCTGGGCGCCGACACGCACGTCCTGTTCGCCGTCGACGCTCCGCGCGTCGACGTCAGCGAGGTGCGCGAGGCGGCCGGCGACGAGGACGCGCTCGTGGCCCTGGAGGGCTCGGTCTTCACGGCCCGCGTCGACCCGGGGACGGCCGCCCGGCCGGGCTCACCGCTGCGGCTGGCCGTCGACCCGACGCGTCTCCACTACTTCGATCCCGAGACGGGGCTCCGCCTCGAGGCGAACCGGGTTCCCGCCGCCGTCGCGGCCCAGACCTAGGAGACCTTGCTCAGTACCGGAGCGCCGTCGGCGGCGCGAGTGCGAAGGCCGCGCAGGCGGAGTCTCGGCCCGCGGCAGCTCGGCGAGCAAACGGCTGCCTCGGCCCGCCTCAGCTCGGCGAACGCCGCCGGCAGGAGCTCCACGCGCTGCCCGCAGTCACGGCCGCACTCGCAGAGGAACTCGCCCGGCAGGTCGGGCTCGGCCGACGCGAGCAGCTCGTGGATCCGGTCGTTGACCTCGCGGAAGAGGCGGCTGCGCTGGCCCGGCGTCACGCCGGAGAGCATCTCCTGCCGGCGCCCGCCCACCAAGCCGGAAGCTTCCCGGCTTACCGACGTTTTACGTCTTGTCGCCGGCGTTGCGGCGGCGTCAGCGCGACCGTTAGGGTCGCCCCAACAGGAGGAGGACGAATGGGACTTACGATCGGGGATACCGCGCCCGATTTCGAGGCGCAGACGACAGAGGGGACGATCCACTTCCACGACTGGATCGGCGACTCGTGGGTGGTGCTCTTCTCGCACCCGAAGGACTTCACGCCGGTCTGCACGACCGAGCTCGGCTACATGGCCTCGATCAAGCCGGAGTTCGACCGGCGCAACGTCAAGATCATCGGCCTCTCGGTCGACGCGGCCGAGGACCACGAGGCCTGGGCGCGCGACATCGAGGAGACGCAGGGGACGGCGCCGAACTATCCGCTGATCGGCGACCCGTACCTCACCGTCGCGAAGCTCTACGGGATGCTGCCCGCGGGGGTCGAGGGCGAGGCGAAGGGACGGACGCCGGCGGACAACCAGACCGTGCGCAACGTCTTCGTGATCGGGCCGGACAAGAAGATCAAGCTCGTGCTCGTCTATCCGATGACGACCGGCCGCAACTTCGACGAGGTGCTGCGGGTGATCGACTCGCTCCAGCTCACCGCCGAGCACAAGGTCTCGACGCCTGCGCAGTGGAGCCCCGGCGACGACGTCATCATCGCGGGCTCGGTCTCGAACGACGAGGCGAAGGAGTTGTTCGGCGAGTGGGACGAGCCGAAGCCGTACATCCGGATCGTGCCCGACCCCACCGCGGTGGGCGCCAAGACCTGAGCTTTTGCGTGCCGGAGGGCCGTCCACGGGCGGCCCTCCGGCGGGCCCGTTACCCCGTCCGGGGGAGGCGTGATCCCCCGAAAAGACCGATGCCGTGTATGTGTCGGCGGCGCCTGTGGCCTTCCGCGAGTACGGCGACGATCCCCGGTGGTCCCCGGACGACGTCGCGCGCCGTTACCGCACCCTGATCGAGCAGCTTCCGCTCGTCGTCTACGTGGACGCGCTCGACGACGTCAGCTCGAACATCTTCACGAGCCGGCAGATCGAGCCGCTCCTCGGCTACAGCGTCGAGGAATGGGCCTCGGAGACGGACCTCTTCGCGCGGCTCCTCCACCCGGAGGACCGCGAGCGCGTGCTCGCCGCCCACACTCACACGCACGAGACGCACGAGCCGCTCAGCATCGAGTACCGCCTCATCGCCCGCGACGGACGCGTGGTCTGGCTCCGGGACGAGGGCGTCGTCGTGCTCGACGAGCAGCGAGAGGCGCTCCATCTGCAGGGCTACCTCCTCGACATCACACGCGAGCGCGAGGCGGAGCTGCAGCTCAGGCAGCTCGCGCTCTACGACCCGCTGACCGGCCTCGCCAACCGCGCCTTCTTCCACGAGCGGCTGCGCCACGCGATCAAGCTGCGTCACGAGGACGGGCACGCCACGGGCCTTCTCTACATCGACCTCGACGACTTCAAGGGCATCAACGACCGCTGGGGCCACGATCTCGGCGACGAGGTGCTGCACGAGATCGGCCGGCGGATCGAGCGGTCCGTGCGCCCCGGCGACACGGCCGCGCGCCTCGGCGGCGACGAGTTCGCGATCGTCCTGACCGAGCCCGTCACGCCCGAGGACGCGGTCGGCGTGGCCGAGCGCCTGCTCAAGGAGATCGGCAGGCCGCTCGAGAGCGTCCGGGGCCCGCTCTACACGAGCGCGAGCGTCGGCATCGCCTTCGGCAGCGACGACGAGACGCTGCTGCGGGAGGCCGACATCGCGATGTACCGAGCCAAGGGCCATCCCGAGGTCGGCTATGCGTTCTTCGACGCGAAGCTCGACCGCGCCGCCGTCGAGCGCTCGCAGCGGATCGCCGAGCTGCGCGAGGGGATCGTCCGCGAGGAGTTCCGCCTCGACTACCAGGCCGTCGTCGACCTCGACCGTCACGAGATCATCGGCTACGAGGCGCTCGTCCGCTGGGAGCACCCGGGGGCCGGCGAGCTGCCGCCCGGCGAGTTCATCCCGCTGGCCGAGGAGACGGGCCTCATCGTCGGGCTGGGCGAGTGGGTGCTGAACGAGGCGTGCACCGAAGCGACACGTCTCTGCCAGTTGCACGGCCGTCCGCTGCACATGTCGGTCAACGTCTCTGCCCGCCAGCTCCACCACCCCGACTTCCTCCGCCACGTCCGGCGCGCGCTCGACACCTCGGCACTCATGCCCGAGCTGCTCACCCTCGAGCTCACCGAGAGCACGCTGCTCGCCTCCGACGAGAGGGTCGCGCGGACGCTCCAGACGATCAAGGACCTCGGCGTCGTGCTCGCCCTCGACGACTTCGGAACGGGCTACGCGTCGCTCTCCTACCTGCGCCAGTTCCCGATCGACGTGGTCAAGATCGACCGGAGCTTCACGGCGAACGTCAGCAACCAGAACGGCGACCTCGTCCTCCTCAAGGGGATCATCGACCTCGGCCACGCGCTGCAGCTCAACCTCGTGGCGGAGGGGATCGAGACGTCGGAGCAGCACACGATCGTGCGCCGGCTCGGCTGCCAGCAGGCGCAGGGGTTCTATTTCGGGCGGCCCACGCACCCCGCCCAGAGCGACCTCGACGCCGCCGGACCGGTCTAGCGCGCCTTGCCCTCGGCGTAGCGCTCGAGCCCGTCGTCGGGGAGCGGTTCCCACTCGCAGGCGTAGTCGACGAAGGTGTGCCACTGCGGCCGGATCCCGTGGCCCGGGTCGAGGAGCCCGAGGCGCACGCTCCCGACCTCGCCGGTGTCCGGGTCCTTGCTCCAGAGCGCGCTGCCGCAGCGCGAGCAGAAGCACTTCGGCCAGCCGTCCTCGGGCGCGTACTCGCGCACGAGCTCCTCGCCGGCCAGCAGGCGGAACGACCCGGGCGCCAGCCGCGCCTGGGCCGAGGCGGCCGTGCCCGTCCGCCGCTGGCAGCGCGTGCAGTGGCAGTAGCCCGCGCTCAGGGGCTCCTCCGTCACTTCGATACGCACCCCGCCGCACAGGCAGTGCCCGCTGTAAGGAGGCCCGGCCACGTCCCGGACGATAGGCGGTGACCACTGGGGGACGAAGTGGTGACCGCACGAGCCGATGCGATCGGGTGCCGGGGTAGGCTCAGTCGGTGGCTACCGTCCGCGCACGCAAGCGCGCCGCCGCCGCCGCCGAGCGGCTGATCAACCGCGAGCTGTCGTTCCTCGACTACGACCGCCGCCTGCTCGAGCTGGCCCGGGACGAGGCGAACCCGCTGCTCGAGCGCCTCTTCTTCCTCAAGGTCTCGGCCGAGATGCTGGACGAGTTCTTCATGGTCCGGGTGGCCGGGCTCGCGGGACAGGCCGCCGCGGGCGTGAGCAGGCGCCTGCCCGACGGGCGGACGGCGCAGCAGACGCTCGCCGAGGCACGGGAGAGAGCGTTCGACCTGTATCGCGACCACGCGAGCCTCTGGAGCGAGCAGCTCTGCCCGGCGCTCGCCGACGAGAAGATCGTCGTCTCCGGCGTCGAGGAGCTCGAGCCGGAGGAGCACGCCGAGCTCGACGTCCGCTTCCAGCGCGAGATCTTCCCCGTGCTGACTCCGCTCGCCGTCGGGCCAGGACAGCCGTTCCCCTACATCTCGGCGCTCTCGATCAGCCTCGGCCTGTTCGTCGCGGATCCCGAGACCGGCGAGGAGCGGTTCGCGCGGGTCAAGGTGCCCGAAGGCCTCCCGCGCTTCTTCCCCGTCGGCAAGCGCGGCCGCTTCGTGCCGCTGGAGCGCGTCCTCGCGCACTACCTGCCCGATCTCTTCCCGGGCATGGACGTCCGCGAGCGCTCGCTCTTCCGCGTCACCCGCGACGGCGACCTCGACGTCTCGGACGAAGCCGACGACCTGCTCGAGGCCGTCGAGCTCGAGCTGCGCCGCGCGCGCTTCGGCGGGGTCACCCGGCTCGAGGTCTCCTCCTCGATGTCCCAGGCGATGCTCGAGCGGCTGCAACTGGGGCTGGACGTGACCGACGAGGTCGTCTACCCCCTCGAGGGGCTGCTCGACCTCGCCGACCTGGGCGAGCTCTGGAAGCTCGACCGGCCCGACCTGAAGACCGATCCCTGGGTGCCGGTCGCGCGCCCGCCGTGGAACAACGTCGAGTCGGCGTCCGAGCAGTTCGCCGCGATCCGCGGCGGCGACCTCCTCGTCCACCATCCCTACGACTCGTTCGCGAGCAGCTTCGAGTCGTACGTCGACCGGGCCGCGGCCGACCCCGACGTGATCGCGATCAAGTCGACCGTGTACCGGACGAGCGACGACACACCGCTCGTGCCCGCCCTCGTCGACGCCGTCGAGCGCGGCAAGCAGACCGTCTGCCTGGTCGAGATCAAGGCGCGCGGCGACGAGCGTCGCAACATCGAGTGGTCGCGCGCGCTGGAGCAGGCAGGCGTCCACCTCGTCTACGGCTTCCCGGGCCTCAAGATCCACGCGAAGACGACGCTCGTCGTCCGCCGCGAGGCGGGCCAGCTGCGCCGCTACGTCCACCTCGGCACCGGCAACTACAACGCCGTCACCGCGCGCGTCTACGAGGACTTCGGCCTCTTCACGGCCGACGAGGACATCGCGGCCGACATCGCCGACCTCTTCAACCACCTGACGGGGTTCGGCCGGCCGGTCGAGTTCCGCAAGCTCCTCGTTGCGCCGTTCACGCTCCTCGACCGGCTCGTCGAGGAGATCCGCACGGTCGCCGACGCCGCCGCGGCGGGCAAGAAGGCGCGAATCCGGATCAAGGTCAACGGCTTGACGCACCCGCAGGTGATCGACGAGCTCTACGCGGCGTCCGAGGCAGGAGCGCGGATCGAGCTGCTCGTGCGCGGCGTCTGCTCGCTGCGGCCGGGCGTCTCGGGGCTGAGCGAGCAGATCCGGGTGCGCAGCGCGCTCGGCCGCTTCCTCGAGCACAGCCGGCTCTTCCTCTTCGACGCCGCCGAACGCAGCGTCTGCTTCATGGGCAGCGCGGACCTGATGCCGCGCAACCTCGACCACCGGGTCGAGGTCGTGGCCCCGATCGAGGATCTCGCGCTCCAGGCCGAGCTCGTCGCGACCTTCGAGGCGTTGTGGCGCGACACCGCCAGCTCGTTCGAGCTCGAGAAAAGCGGGCGCTGGGGCCGCGTCCACCCGAAGAAGGACGAGCGTCCGCGCTCGGGCCAGCAGGTGCTGATGCGAAGGGCCCGGCGGCGGCTCTCGCTCGCCCGCGCGCGGTAACCGGACCGTCTCCGCCTCGTCACCGCGTGTTTGCGGCGCTCGCCGATGGTGGACCTACGATGAATGGAGATGCGGATCGGAGTCATCGACGTCGGGTCGAACACGACCCGGCTGCTCGTCGCGAGCGCCGGCCCCGACGGTCTCGTCCCGCTCGAGAAGCAGAAGGTCCGTCTCTCGCTGGGCGAGGAGATCGAGCGCTACGGCGCGGTCTCGGCCGTCCACCTCGCCGCGGCCGCGAAGGCCGTACGCGATCTCGCCGCGGCCGCCAGGCGGCAGCGCGTGGCTTCGCTCGACGTCTTCCTCACCGCTCCCGGCCGCCAGGCCGGCAACGCCGGCGAGCTCGTGGCGGCGCTGTCGCGCGCGGCGCGCGTGCCGGCCCGCGTCCTCACGAAGGAGGAGGAAGGCAGCCTCGCCTACCGGGGCGCCGTCCTGACGGCCGACGTCCCGCTCCCGTCCCGGATCGCGGCCTGCGACATCGGCGGAGCCTCGACGGAGATCGCCGTCGGCAGCCCGGAAGGCGTACCCGACTGGATCGAGTCCGTGGACCTCGGCTCCGTCCGCCTCACCACCCGCGGCGGAGACATACAGGCCGAGGCGAGGCGGGTGCTCGGCTCGCTCGAGCCGCCGCCGGTCGAGGCGGCGCTCGTCGTCGGGGGCAGCGCCCGCGCAGCACGCCGGCTCGTCGGCGCGGAGCTCGGAGAGCAAGAGCTGGCCGAGGCGCTGCGCCTCGTCGAGACCTGCTCGCCCCAGGAGATCGCGCGCCGCTTCGGCGTCGACCGGGCACGGGCCGAGATCCTTCCGGCGGGAGTGATCCTGCTCGCCGAAGTGCGACGCCGGCTCGGCGTCCCGCTCCAAGTCTGCAGCGGCGGCATCCGCGAAGGCGCCGTCCTCGACTTAGCCGGGCGAAGAGCTGCCCTCTTCGCCCGGGGGTGAACGAACTCCGCCAACGGGAGACGCGGTCTCCCGTTGGCTCCGCGCAGTAGGGCTTTGCCTTTGGGAAGCGCGGCTCAGACGCCCGGTTCCGTCGCGGCGGCGTAACGGGGTTACGCCGCCGCCTGGGCGCTGCTGAGAGCCGAAGGCTCTTTAGCGCACGCGGAGCTCGCCGACGACCTTGCCGTCCTGCAGGACGACGGCCGCCGCCTTCTTCAGGCCGTGGCCGAGCACGTCGCAGACGACGTCGCCGTGCGTGCACGCGAGCACGCCGTCCTCCCGCAGCAGCTCTTCTGCGCCCGGCCCGGCGCCCTCGGCGAGACGGTCGTCCTCCTCCAGCGGCACCCCGAGGGCCGTCGCGAGCGGTTCGACCGTCTCGACGCAGCGGGCGTACGGGCTCGAGACGACCCGCCGCAGCCCGAACGGCCGGAGCAGCTCCACGAGCTCGGAGGCCTGTCGCCGCCCACGCTCGTCGAGGGGCCGAAGGCGGTCGGGGCCGTCCCAGTGGTCGCGGTCGCCGGCGGAGGCGTGGCGGAGAAGGACGCTCGTCACAGCAAATCCAGCAGGGGGACGTCCCTTGGCCAGCTGAGCAGGCTCGCGGCCCGCTCCGGCGTCTCCCAGCGGATCTCGTCCACCTCGTCGTGGGGAGCGAACTCCCCGGCGAGCGGGCGCATGCGCCAGTAGCGGACGACCTTCTGGCGCCCCTTCGCGTCGCGGTAGCCCGTCTCGCCGATCTCCTCCAGCAGCTCGCACCGGAGACCGGTCTCCTCCTCGACCTCGCGCAGGGCGCACGCTTCGTCGGATTCGCCGTGGTCGCACTTGCCCTTCGGGAAGCTCCAGTCGTCGTACTTCGGCCGGTGCACGAGCAGCACCCTGCCGTCCCGCTCGACCAGCCCGCCCGCCGCCCGAACGGTCAGACCTTCCGGCACAGCTTCTTCCATGCCTTCGGCCACTCCTCCCGGGCGGCCGTACGCCGCTCCGCCTCCCGCTCGACGAGACGCCCGGCCGCGAGCGCATGCTCCGGCTCGGCGCCGGCGGCCAGCTCCCGCAGGCGCGCGGCGGCGACGACCGCGTCCTGGTGCTCGCCGAGGACGTCCTGCAGCTGCTTCGCTCGCTTGACGAACTTCTTGCGGCCCGCGAGCTCGGCCGCGTACCTGGCGCGCTTGCCTTTCTTGCGCACCGCGTGCAGCTCGTCGTCCGCGGGCTCGTCCGAGAGGCCGCGCACGGCCTTCCGCGTCTTCCTGAATGCCTTGTCCGCGAGGTCTCCCAGTGAGGCGCCGGAGCCGCTCGGCCGCAGCTCCTCGATCGTCCGGGCCGTGTCGTCGAGCAGCGCCGAGTACTCCTCGGAGCGCAGGAAGGCGAGCAGCCGCTGCCGGTTGCGTGAGCGCTCCCTGCGCAAAACGGCGAGCAGGGGCCGGGCTCGCTCCGCGTCCTCCTCGCCAAGCTCCGCCGCCTCGCCCTCGAGCCGCTCGATCAGGACGTCGAGGTCACGCACCTCCCCGAGCACGCGACCGAGCTCCTTCAGCCGCGCCTCGAGCTCGGCCGTGTCGTCCGCGACGAGCTTGCCGCCGGCCCGCAGCAGCGCCCGCAGGCGGCGCACGGCGACACGCATGTCATGGAGGCTCTCCGGATCGTGCCCCAGGCGCGTTCCCGGCTCGTGACGCTCGACCTCGCGCAGCTGCTCGGCCAGGGTGCTTCGCAGCGCCTCGAACGCCGTGTCCGGGCCGGCCGGGGCGTCGAGCTTCCGCCCCTGCTCGCTCGTCGCCCGCATGAGGCGAACGATAGGACTAGCGGACGAGCTCGGCGAGCTCCTGCCGCATGCGCTCGGCCTCCTGCTCGAGGCCGGGCGAGTACGCGCCCGAGGCCTCGAGCAGGAGCTGCCGCCGGCGCTTGTCGTCGATCTGCCGCAGCAGCTCGTCGACGGTCTGCCGGTGGGCCGTGCGGTCGTCGCGGCTCGTCACGCTGCCTCCTGGAGCTGAGGCGCCTCGGTCTCCACCGCATGCTCGCGCGCCGGCCGCAGGAAGACGGCGACCACGCCGAGCCCGAAGAGCAGCAGGCCACCGAGGACGTAGAACGACGTCTGGAAGCCGTGGACGGTGGCCTGCGCGGTCACGCTCGACAGGCCGTGCGAGTGGACATAGCTCGACGTGGCGGTCGCCGCGATGGTGCTGACCGCCGCGAGCCCGATCGCGCCGCCGATCTGCCGGCTCGTGTTCACGAGCCCGGAGGCGACGCCTGCGTCCGCGCGCTCGACACCGGTCAGGCTCCCGATCGTGACCGGCACGAACGAGAAGCCCATTCCCGCGCCGCCGAGCACGAAGGCCGGGAAGATGTCCCAGAAGTAGTGGCCGTCCACCGGCAGGCGCGTCAGCAGCGCCACCGACACCGCGGCCATGAGCAGGCCGGCGCTCAGCGTCGCCCGGATGCCGGCGCGTCCGACCACGACCTGCGCGACGTTCGAGGTGACGACGACCGTCAGCGCGAAGGCGACGAAGGCGACGCCGGACTGCACGGCCGAGTAATGGAGGACGTCCTGCAGGTAGAGCGTGAGGACGAAGAACTCCGAGAAGGCGGCGGCGCCGACGATCGCCATCGCGGCGTTCGAGGCCGAGAGGGTGCGCGAGCGGAACATCCGCATCGGCAGCAGCGGCGACCGGGACCGCAGCTCGATCGCGACGAAGGCGGCGATGAGCGCCGTGGCGGCGCCGAGCAGCCCGATCGTGACGGGCGAGCTCCAGCCGTCGGTCGTCGCGCGGGTCAGCGCATAGACGAGCAGCATCAGCCCGGACGTGACCGAGGCCGCACCCGCCAGGTCGAAGTGGCGGTGTGCCAGGTGGTCCGCGCGGCTCTCGCGCAGCAGGACCGGCGCCAGCGCGATCGCGGCGAGCCCGACCGGGACGTTGACGAAGAAGATCCACGACCAGCCCAGATACGACGTGATGACGCCGCCGAGCAGGACGCCGGCGGCCGCGCCGCTACCCGAAGCGGCACCGTAGATGCCGAGCGCGCGGTTGCGGTCGCGTCCCTCGGCGAACGTCGTCATCAGCAGCGAGAGCGCGGCCGGCGCGAGCAGCGCGCCGCCGAGGCCCTGCACCGCCCGGAAGGCGACGAGCGAGCTCGACGACCAGGCGAATCCGCAGAGCAGCGAGGCCGCGGCGAACAGCGCGAGCCCCGCGACGAACATGCGCCGGCGGCCGAGCAGGTCGGCGAGGCGGCCGCCGAGCAGGAGCGTGCCGCCGAAGAGAATCGCGTAGGCCGTGATCACCCACTGCAGCCCCGTCTCGGAGAAGCCCAGGTCGGACTTGATCGAGGGCAGCGCGACGTTCACGATGGCGACGTCGAGAATGACCATGAACTGAGCGGTGACAATGAGAGCCAGGGCGCTCCAGCGCCGACGAGGTGAATCCTGTTGAAGCGTGGGAATCAAGCACTTCCTCCAATCGTTGGTAGTTCCAACAATACACGAGAGGAACGCTTGGCCGCGCTACCCTATTCCCTGAAATGAGCATTGATACGAAGATCGAGACAAAGACGAGCCCGCGGCTCCCGACGGAGCTTGTCGCTTCCACCCTCTTCTTGCTGAAGCGCCTTGGTTTTGCCGCGAAGCAGCGCTCGCTGGACGAGTACGAGCAGACCGGCCTCGGCCCGTACCACCACGCGATCCTGATCCTGCTCGACGAGGGAGCGCCCGAGACGCAGGCGGCGATCGCGGATTCGCTCGGCTACGACCGCGGCACGCTCGTCGGTCTACTCGACGAGCTCGAGGAGCAGGGTCTCGTGGAGCGCAAGCGCGACCCGGACGACCGGCGCCGCCACGTCGTCCGCCTCACGGCCGACGGCAAGCGCACGCTGGGCAGCCTGCGCGCCCTGGCGAAGCGGGTGGAGGAAGAGTTCCTCGCCCCGCTCGACGCCGAGCAGCGACAGGCACTGCACGCGCTCCTGCTCGTGCTCGCCGAGCGGCACGAGCCGCGCTGCGCCCCGCTGGCGTAGCTCAGCCGAGCCGGGCGCCGCTCTTGGGCAGGCGCTTCCAGGCGGCGGGGAGCCGTTCCTGTACCCGCTCCCGCCGCGCTCGTTGCCGCTCGGCGAGCCGGCCGGCGGCGAACGCAGCCGCGGTCCTCACGTCCTCGACCGTGGCCCGGCGCAGGCGCTGCTCGACGACGACCGCGTCCTGCTGCTCGCCCAGCAGCTCCTGCAGGACGCGGGCGTCGGCGAGGAACCGCTTCCGGCCGCCGCCCTTCGGCGCGGCGAGCTCGGCGGCGTAGCGCGCGCGCTTGAGCGCTATCCGGACCCGGTGGACCCCCCGCTCGTCCGGTCGCCGGCCGAGCCGGTCGACGAGCTTCGCGAGCCGTCGGAACTCCTTCTGGGCGAGCGACTCGAGCGGCACCGAATCGACGCCAGCCGCAAGCCGCGGCGGCAGGCGAAGACGGGTCAGGAGGAACCGGTAGTCGCGGCCGTCGAGCGCGTCGAGCAGCCGGCGCCGCGCGCGCTCCCGCTCGTCCTCGAGACGCTCGAGAATCGCTGCCTTCGCCGCGTCCTCGGTCTCGTCCAGGCGCTCGAGCTCGTCCCGCAGGTGCTCGAGCACGACGTCGAGATCGCGCACCGGCCCCGTCGCCTCGGCCAGCCCGCGCAGCGCGTGGACAAGCGGCCGGCGCCACTCGGGATCGAGGTACGCGCGCGTGGTGCGCAGCGAGGCGCGGGCCCGCCTCGCGGCGACACGGTGCTTGTGCAGGTTCTCGGGATCGTCACCGAGCCGGACTCCGGGATCGTGCGCCAGCAGCGCGATCCGCTGCTCCTCGAGCAGCTCGCGCAGCCGGGCCGCGCCCGGCTCACGGCTCAACGGCGGCCCGGGGACGAGCGGCTTGCCGGCGACGACGCCCTCGATCGGGCGCATGACCTCGGCGGGAGGCGACAACCCGTTCGTCCCCGGCTCCCACGCCTCGACCCGCTCGCCGCGCGGCAACGTCAGCCGCCACTCGACACCCGCCTCCGACGGCAGGCGCGACAGCGTCATGCCGAGGCGCTCGAGGTCGCGCTCGACGGTGTCGTAGTCGTGCGCCACGGTGAACTCGCGCTCGGCGCGCCGCCAGTTCTCCTCGGGCGTCCCGGCCTCCGGGCCCTGGGAGATCTCGTGCGCGCGGAGACGAACGGGCTCGTCGTCCACGTCTCGGAGTTCCCCGGTCGCGGGGCGTCTTCCTGCCTTCAGCGCAGCGCGTGCACGCGGGCGGCGGCCGCCGCCTCGAGGCCCGGCAGGGGCTGGCAGATCAGGCAGTGGTAGACCCGGGCGGTCCCGTCGGCGCTGCCCGTGAGGATCCAGTTGCCGCTGTGGCTGAAGCTCGCGCCGGTGAGCGGCGCCGAGGTGCGGCCGACGTAGAAGAGGAACTGCCCCGAGGCCGCGTTCCACAGGCCGGCCGTGAACTGGCTGGACGTGACGATCCAGTGGCCGTCGGGACTGTAGCTCCCGGTCCGCACCGGGAAGAAATGCGCCCGGAGGAGGCGGAGCAGCCGACCGCTCGCGGTGCTCCAGATGCGCCCGTCGTGGTCGTCGCTCACCGTGACGAGGGCCTGGCCGTTCGGGGAGTACTCGGCGTCGGTCACGAGCGAGCTGTGGCCGCGCAGGGTGTGGAGGAGCTTCCCCGTCGAGGCGTCCCAGAGCTGGGCGAGCTTGCCCTTCGTGGTCGCGACTCCCAGGCCGCCGGGCGAAAGAGTTGCGTTCTGGGCGGCGGTGTGGATCGTGCTCACGAGCGTCCCGCCGTCGTCGTAGATCCGGATCTCCCGCGCGAGACGAACGAGGAAACGGCCGCCGCCGGTCGAGAGCCCTACGACGCGCCCCGGCTCGCGAGCGAGGATCGGGTGTCCCTTGGCGTAGCCGACGCCGCCGTCCCGGCCGAGGAGCACTCGACCGCTCTTCTCGACGGCGAGCGCCGTGACGCCGACGCCGCCGGTCAGCTTCGCGACGCCGTTCCGGTCGATCATCAGATCGCCCGAGCTGTCTGCGAGAGCGATGGTGTCGCCGCGCGCCGCAGCCGAGACGATCGGCGCAGGCATCGTCAGCCGCTGCAGGACGCGGCCCGACTTCGTGAGGACCCGCGCCTCGCGGCCGGTGACGCTGACCGGGCGCCTGCCCGCGAAGAGCGCTTGCACTGCCGAGCTCCGCTGGTCGATCGTCCGCAGAGTGCCCAGCGGGAGCGCCTCCCAGAGCCGCGCGGTGCCGTCGCTCGAGCCGGTGGCGACGGTGCGCCCGCTCGGGTCGAACTCGACGCTCGTGACGAAGCCGCCGTGGCCGGCCAGCGGGGCGAGCGGACGCCCGTCGTTGCTGTAGTAGAGGCGCGCGACCCGGTCGGTGGAGGTGAGCGCGATCTCGCTCCCGTCGGGGCTGAAGGCGACCGCCGGGGCAGGACCAGTCGCGCCGACGAGGAGGAGCTCGCGCTGGCCGGTCGCGACGTCCCAGACGTAGCCGCCTCCGTCCGAGGCCGAGGTCGCGAGCGTTCCGCCGTCGGACGAGAAGTCCTCGTCCAGCACGTAGCCGTGGTGCCGGAGGACGTGGAGCAGCCGGCCCGTGCGGGCGTCCCAGATCCGCGCCGTCCGGTCGTAGCTGCCGCTGGCGAGGAGGTGCCCGTCACGGCTGAACGCGAACGAGCGGATCCCGCCGTCGTGCAGCCGCGCGACCGTACGGCCGGTGGATGCGTCGACGATCGACGCCAGCCTTTCCTTCACCTGGTGGACGGACACCGCAAAGCGCCGTCCCGTCGGATCGAGGACGGCTGCATCGACACGGCCGGCGAAGCGGATCGTCCTCGTCCGCCCGCTCGCGAGGTCCAGGAGGCGGACGCGCGTCCCGCTGCCGACGAGCAGCGTCTTCCGCCCCAGCGAGAGGGCCGTGACCGGAGACGGCGTGGAGATCGTGCGGAAGGGCGAGCGCTGCCCGGCGTGCCAGACGGCGGCGGTCCCGTCCGTCGATCCCGTCGCGAAGACGCGCCCGTCGGGCCCCCAGACCGCAGCTGCCAGCGGCTGCTGGCGCGGCAGTGCGCCGAGCGGGGCTCCCGCTGCGGTGTAGAGGCCGAGCCGCCCGTTGCTGCTCGCGACGAGCAGCCGGCCGCCGTGGGGCTCGAAGGCGGCGGCGACCACGGCTCCGCCGAGGCGCAGGATCCGGGTCTCGCGCATCGCGCCGAGGCTCGAGCGCAGGACGTCGGCGGTGTCCTGGCCGGGGGCGAGCCTCGCCGCCCGCAGCGCGAGCTCGACGCTGACCTGCGGGTTCCGCGGGATCTCCGCCAGCGCCTGCGCGGCCAGCTCCCGTCCGTGGGCGTGTCGAGTCTGCGTGTTGGCGTCGCTCCGCTTGACGAGCGCGTACGCCGCGATCCCGGCGACGACGGCGAGCGCGACGAGACTCGCCCCGATGATCACGAGCAGCCGCCGCCGCTGGCGGCGGGCCCGGAGGCGTTCGCGCCGCAGCTGCTGCTCGCTCTGCCAGGCGAGGATCGGCGGGCCGAGGACGTCGTGGAAGATCTCGTAGCGGGTCGGCGCGCCGGGGGTGCCGTTGACGCCGCGGACGAGACGCTCGCGCGAGAGCGTCTCGAGCAGGCCGCGCAGCTCGTCGGCGTCGACGTCGGCGTACTCGGCCAGGTCGGCCGCCTCGTGCGAGACCTTCCGCCCGGAGGGCGTCACGAGCTGGCGCACCACCCGGGCCGCGGCCTCCTGCTCGGGAAGCGTCAGGCGCTCGAGCGCTCCCTGGACGTGCTCGCGGACGACCGCCCGCGCGCCGCCGATCTCGCTCAACGTGGCCAGTCGCAGCTCGCGGGAGCCGGCCGCGCGCTCACGCTCCCACAGCCGCTCGAGCACGAGCTGGAGATACGGCGCCTCGACGCCCGCCTCGGCGGTCGCCTCGTCCAGCACCGCCTCGACGAGGGCTTCCTCTGCCGTGAACTCCTCGCCGCTCAGCTCGCTGTAGCGGGCGAGCGGGCCGAGGATCGCCGCGCGGCCGGCCGGCCGGTCGAGCCGGTCGAGGCGAAGCAGGTTGCCGAACAGCTCGGGGATCCGGCCGGCGAACTCGTCGAGCTCGGCGAGCGCGTCGTCCCGCACCGCCAGCAGGACGTTGACGCGCAGCCCCGGCCTGCGCAGCAGCCGCGGCAGCGCCTCGCTCAACGGGCCGTCGGCGCCGTGGTAGAGGACGTACTCCTCGAACTGGTCGAGGAGGAGATGGAGCTCGCCTCCCACCTGGGCCGCCGCCGCGACCGTGTCGACGAGCCCGGCCGTCGGCCCGAGGTCGCCGCACTCGGCGCGCACCGAGGCGGTCAGCCCAGCGGCGGGATCCTCGGCCCACGAGTCGTGGACGACGACCGGCGCCCCGCTCAGCTCCCGCAGACGGCGGGCGACGCCGGCGCGCAGGAGCGAGCTCTTGCCGACGCCGCTCGGCCCGTAGAGGACGGTCAGCCGGCTCGCGAGCACGTTGGCCGCGACCGCCGCGACCTCGCGCTCGCGCCCGAAGAAGAGGAGGGCGTCGAGCTCCGAGTCCTCGAAGGCGGAGAGGCCCTTGTACGGGCTGGCGGGGACGGTCGTCACCGGGCTCGTCACCGGGCTGCCGCCTTCTCCAGAGCCCGCTCGAGCTCGGCGACGTAGGCGGCCGGCGCCATGTCGATCACCTCGACGTCCCGCCGCCGCCAGAACTCGCGCTCGAGCGGCTGCGGCCCCGCGTGCACCGACCACGAGCGGTACGGCAGCGGGTCGCTACCCCAGAACCGCTCCAGCACGACGCGCAGCGTCCAGGTCGAGAGCGTGTAGCCGAGCAGCAACAGGTGCGTGCGGCGCAGCCGCGCGGCGAGCGCCACGGGCAGCCGCCGCGCGACGTTGGCGTAGTGGATGAAGTCGTCCTCGGTGACGGCGAAGCTCTCCCAGGCGCGCTCGGTCGACTCGTCGATCCGGCCCTGCAGGTGAAGGAGGACGGTGCGCGCGTCGAGGTCGAGGTCCGCCGTGTACGAGTTCGGCCGCTCGACCACGGTCGCCGCGCCGCTCGGCGAGATGTGGCAGAAGCTGCCCCGCATCTCCCCGGAGGCGAGGTAGCAGACGGTGTCGTACGGCTCGCCGGTCAGGTCGAGCGCGCGCTCGAGGGCGAGCTCGTAGCCGGTCGTGACGAGCAGCGGCTGCCCGCCGGCCCGCTCGCGGAGGAGCGCCGGCAGGCCCGCGAGGAAGCGGTGAACCGGCGTGGGCTCGCCGTCACTCCCGACGAGCGAGTGGAGCGCGTCGTAGAGGGGGCCCGCCCCGTTGAGGACGGCGACGGCCTGCGAGACGCGCGCGAGCTCCGGGGTGGCGGCGTCGACGCCGAAGCGCCGGGCGAGCTCCGAGGCGAGCGGCTCCGAGTCCGAGCCGACCACGACGGTCACCTTGCCCGCGAGCAGCGCGGCGGCGACCTCCTCGAAGTGCTCCACCTCGGGGATCGCGCCGCGGCTGACCGCGAACGTCTCCTGTCGGAGGATCGAGGCGTGGACGCCGCGCAGGAGCGGGCTCGGCTCCAGGCCGAGCTCCTCGACGAGGACGTCGCGTCCCTCGCGGTACGCAGCGAGCGCCTGCGCCTGCCGGCCGGAGCGGTAGAGCGCGAGCATCAGCTGCGCCCGCAGCCGCTCGCGCAGCGGGTGAGCGCGGACGAGCCCCTCGAGCTCGGTGACGAGATCGGCGTGCTCGCCGATCGCGAGCTTCGCCTCGGCACGCTCCTCCTGCAGCGTGAGCCGGAACTCCTCGAGGCGCGCGATCTCCTCCTGCGCGAACATCTCGTAGCGGAAGTCGGCCAGCGGCTCGCCGCGCCACAGGGCGAGCGCCTCGTCGAGCAGCGCCGCCCGGCGCACGGGCTCGCTCGCCCGCGCCTCGTCGACCAGGCTCCGCACGCGGGCGAGGTCGAGTTGCTCGGGACCGAGCCTGACGACGTAGCCCGGCGGGTGCGTCTCGATCGCATCCGGGCCGAGCGCCTTCCGCAGCTGCGCGACGAAGTTCTGGAGCGACGCCACCGCGGTCGTCGGCGGGTCGCCCGCCCACAGCGCCTCGACGAGCCGGTCGACCGAGACGACCCGCCCGGCTTCGAGCAGCAGCAGCGTCAGGAGCGCCCGTTGCTTCGGGCCGCCGAGCGGGATCGGCTCGCTGCCATCACGAGCCTCGAGCGGACCGAGGATGGCGAATTCGACCAACTGCCGAGTGGTTGTAGCACCGCGGCAGGCGGTCCTCCTAGCGGTCGTTAGGGGTTCGTTAGGGAGCGGTTGGCGCCGCGCCGGACGGTGGCGCCATGAACCTCGCACCGTACCGCCTCCGTGAGCATCGGCCCGCACGCTCCCCCCGCAGCCGTCGACAGCGGAACGCCGCGGTCAGCGTCGCGTCCGGCGCCGCGGTCGTGGCCGGCCTGGTGCTCGTCTACGCAGCCGTGCTCGGCCCGAGCCAGGCCGGGACCGAGCCGCTGCTCCCCGGCTTCCAGGCGCGCAGCTACGCGCCCGGCCAGGTCGCCGAGCTCGCCATCACCGGCAGTGGAACCAGCCGGGCCACGCTCCAGCTCTTTCTCGCCGGCGCCTCCGGCTCCACCACCGCCCTGCCCGATGGCACGCCAGACGGCTGGGATCACATCACCTTCGGCAAGCCGGTGACCCTGCCGCAGCAGCTGCAACGCCCCGCCGGCGCGGACCGCTGGCTCGTGCACGTCCAGCTCCGCTCGGACTGGCCGAGCGGCGACTACGTCGCGCGCCTGAACTGGCCGGGACACACCGTCTACGCTCCCTTCATCCTCCGCCCGACCCGGCTCGGCACCGCGCCGGTGCTCGTGGTCGAGCCGACGAACACCTGGCATGCCTACGACGTCGTCGACGGCGACAGCTGGTATCTCACTCCCAAGGTCCACGTCGTCGACCTCACGCATCCGTTCGCGGGCTACTCCGTGCGCGGAGCCCGCGTGCCCACCGGCCTGCCGGAGCAGTTCTGGCGCTTCGACCTCGGCTTCCTGCGCTGGTACTGGCGCAGCGGCTACCGGGCCGACTTCGTCTCCGACGACGACCTCGAGCGCGTCGCGAGCGCGGGCCGGCTCCGGCGCTACCGCCTCATCGTCTTCGCCGGGCACGAGGAGTACGTCACGTCCCACACCTACGACGTGATCACCCGCTTCCGCGATCACGGCGGCAACCTCGCCTTCCTGGCGGCGAACAACTTCTTCTACAAGGTCCAGGTGCACGGAGACACCATGATCGGCCGCACCCGCTGGCGCGACATCGGCCGGCCCGAGGCGGCGCTCGTCGGCTCTCAGTACGTCGGCTGGGACGAGGACAAGTACGCGAATCACCCGTACCGCGTCGTCAACACCGCGGCCGCGCCCTGGCTGTTCGCGGGCACGAAGCTCCACGTCGGCAGCCTGCTCGGCCGCTACGGGATCGAGATCGACGAGCCGAACGACGTCTCGCCGGCCGGTACGCACGTCCTCGCCGTCATCCCCAACGAGTTCGGACGCGGGAAGCCCGCCGACATGACGATCTACCGCCAGGGTCGCTCGACGGTGTTCGACGCCGGCGCCATGAACTTCGGGGCGAGCGCCCACTGGCCCAGCGTCTCGCGGCTGGTCTCCAACCTCTGGAGCCACCTGAGCGGGGAGCGTCCTGAGAGCTAGGCAGACGCTCGGGCTGATCGCTGCGGCCGGCGCGCTCGTCTCCTGTGGAGCGAGCGCCCGGCCGCAGACGACATCGCCTGCGCCGACGACCGCGCCACCGCCCCCGACCGCGACGGCGCCGGCCAGGCAGAGCTCGGCGCTGCCGTGGCCGACGTACGGAGCCGGCAACGCCCGCCTGCGCGCCGTGGCGGCGCCCGGCCTGCGGCCGCCGTTCCGGCGACTCTGGACGTTCCACGGCAGGGCGCTGCTCGAGTTCCCGCCCGTCGTCGGCTACGGAGCGCTCTTCGAGGAGGCGTTCGACGGGCGGGTGTTCGCGATCGACCCGGCGACCGGCAAGGTGCGCTGGCGCTACTACGCACCACGCTGCGGCTGGTCGTCGCCGGCACTCGCGGACGGGCTCGTCTTCGCCACGTTCATCGCCCATCCCTCGTGCCACGCCCACGCGTACGCGGGCGCGATCGTCGCCCTGCAGGCCCGCGACGGACGCATCCGCTGGCACCGCAGGATCGGCCCCTGCGAGTCGTCTCCCCTCGTCGCGAACGGCGTCGTCTACATCGGCGACCAGGACGGATACGTCTACGCCTTCGACTCGCGCACGGGCAAGCCGCGCTGGAGCTTCGACACCGGGGCGCCGATCAAGGCCTCGCCTACGCTCGCGTACGGGCGGATCTACATCGGCAACTACGCCGGCGAGCTGTTCGCTCTCGACGCCCGCAGCGGCGCGCTCGACTGGCGGCGGAGCGGCTACGGAAACTTCTACTCCACCGCTTCGGTCAGCGCCGGCCGCGTGTACGTCGGATCGCTCGACGAGAACGTCTACGCGTTCTCGGCCCGAACCGGGGAACGCCTGTGGAGCTTCGGGACCCGCAGCTACGTCTACGCCTCGCCGGCCGTCTGGCGAGGCCTCGTGCTGATCGGCTCCTACGACGGCGGCTTCTACGCCCTGCGGGCCGAAGACGGCTCGGTGCGCTGGGTCTTCCGCACCGGTGCCTCGATCACCGGCGCCGCGTCGGTCGTGGGCGGCGTCGTCTACTTCTCGACCCTGGCGCACCGGACCTACGCGCTGGCCGCCGGCGGCGGCGGCCTCCTGGAGCGATGGCCCGACGGGGAGTACTCGCCCGCCGTGGCCGGGATCGGCCGTCTGTACCTCGTCGGCGTGGGCCGGATCTACGCGTTCGCGCCGCGCCGACGGGTTCCAACTGTGAGCCGGAGGTAAGGCTGGCGGCGAAAGCCCTGCAATTCCGGCAGAATCGTCGCGGTGGTGAGCGTGAGGGGTCCCGTCATCGCGCTGTCGTCCGTCCTCGCCGGCTTGCTGCTCACAGCCGGTGCGACCGCCGCACCGCCGCCCGTCCCGGGCCAGAAGGCCGCGCTGGCCGCCGTCAAGCAGGCGGTCAAGGCCGGCCGGCTCGACGCCGCCACCGCCACTTCCGCCCGCGGCGAGATCCTGCGCGCCGCGCATCTCGCACGCGTGCTGCCGCGCGGGCGGCGCGAGCACGTGCTCGTCGCGCTCGGGCAGGCCGCCGCGCTCGCCGGGCGCCTGACTCAGCCCCGCGCTATCGCGATCTTCGGCCAGCTCCGCGCGAACGACGACTACTTCGCGCACCACGGTGCGCCGCGGAACCACACCGACGTCACCGGCCCCGACGGGATCGTCTACCGCTACTTCACTGGCCTCTGCTTCGAGTTCCACCCGCTAGCGAACTTCTCCGCCCTCAACTCGCACGTCTCGGCCAAGGACGCCGGCGCCACGCAGCAGCTGGCCGACGCGCTCGTCGCCCGCGGCGTCTCCCGAGGCGGCGGTGGCGCCGGCTGGGAGTACTACTTCCGCTTCGAGGGCGGCCGGCCGCCCTGGGTGTCGGGGATGGCGCAGGCCGTCGCGGCGCAGGCGCTCGCCCGGGCGGCGACGCTCGTGCCGGAGGAGTCCGCGACGCTCCTGCGCGCGGCGAAAACGGCCTACGGAGCGATTCCCGGCCGGCTGACGACGAAGGTCGCGGCGGGACCCTGGATCCGGCTCTACTCCTTCCGGACCGTGCCGGTCCTCAACGCGCAGCTCCAGTCGGTGATCTCGCTCGAGTCGTACGCCCGGGCCACGGGCGACTCGGCGGCCGCGACGCTCGCCTCGCAGCTGAAGCAGGCTGCGGTCGCGACGCTGCCGCGGTTCGACACCGGGTACTGGTCGTACTACTCGCTGGCCGGAGTCCCGTCCCCGCTCTCCTACCACCAGTTCGTCGTGCAGCTGCTGCGGAAGCTGGCGCCGGAGGATCCGAGCTTCGGCACGGAGGCCGACCGGTTCGCCGCGTACGTGAAGGAGCCGCCCGCCTTCAAGCTCGGGAACGCGCCCGTCGGCGCCCTGCATTTCTGGCTCTCCAAGCCGGCCGCCGTGAGCATCACGACTGCGGCGGGAGCGGCGACGCGGCTGGGGCTCGGTGCCGGCTGGCACACCCTGCGCTGGCGACAGCCGAAGCACCCGGGGGCCTACGGGATCAAGGTCACCGCGATCGGGCCGGCCGGCAACCGCGCGTCGTTCGCAGCCTTGCCGCTCGTCCGCGTCACCGCCGGCGGCTCGCAGCCGCCGGCGTCGGCCCGGAAGGTGGGCCCGGCGACGAGCCCGGCGTTCCTCGTCGGTGCGGGAATCGACGCCGCGGCGCAGGCGGCACAGGCACAGGCGCTCGGTCTGCGGCTCGTCGGCATGGCGATCCCGTGGCAGCCGGGCGAGACGTCGCCGAGCCCCGGGCTCATCTCGTCGCTGCGAGGCATCCCCGCCGGGCTCGGCCTCGTCGCCGGGCTGGTTCCGAGCCAACTGCCCACCGACGACGCGGGCCGCGCGGCTCTCGGCGGCTATGCCGCGTCGCTCGCCTCCCAGGTTCCGTCGCTGCGCGACCTCGTGCTCGCGCCCGCGCCGTCGCTCGCGACTGCGTCCGCCTATGCCGACGCGCTGGCGGCGATTCGCGCCGCAGTCGTCGGGGCGCGTTCCGACGTCGCCGTCGGCCCGTCGATCGACGGCTCGACCGCGAAGCCCCAGCTGACGGCGCTCGCGCTCGCGAAGCAGCTTGCGCACGACGGCGGCAACGCGGACGTCGTCGCGTTCCTGCCGGCGCCCGCAGCCGGAACCGGCAAGTGGGCCGCCGGGGACGTCGGCCGGCTCGAGGCGGCGCTCGCGAAAGCGCTCGGCTCTGCGCCCCCGTCCTGCTCGAGCCGCCGGCGACGCCCACGACGATCCCGTCGTCCGAAGCGGGCGCGTACACCGGAGGCCCGCCGCCCGGCGGCGGGGTGCCGCCGGCGACGCAGGCCTCCCTCTACGGGAACGCGGTCGGCGCGGCGTCCTGCTCGCCGAGCGTGGCCGGGGTGCTGCTCCCCCGACTCGTCGACGAGGCAGCCGCCGCGCAGCCCGCCACCGGCCTCTACTACGCGAGCGGCGCCCCGAAGCCCGCCGTGGCCGCGGTCAAGGGCGCGATGGCCGCCGCCGCGCGCGGCGCCGTCGTCTGCCCGGGGACGAGCACCAGGGTCAGGCCGACGACGCTGACCTTCCCGCAGGAGCTCGCGTCGCCGGCGTCGGTGACGCTCGGCTGCGATCGCGACTGCCTCTATCTCGTCACGCTCGACCGCGCGGACGGGCGGCCGGTCGCCGCGAGCCGCGGCTCGCTCGCCGGCGGCGGCTCATCGCAGACGATCGTGCTCCCGGCACGGAAGCTCCCCGCGGGGCGGTACCGCCTCGACGTGCGGCTCGTCAGCGGCGTGAACCCGGGCCCGCTCACCCGCTTGCGGAGCCCGTTCCTAACGGCAGGCTGACCTCCGGCCGATATCTCCCGGGTGAAACCGCTCGCCCTCCTGGGAGCCCTGCTCACCGCAGTCTTCGCCGCGACGCCGGCGTTCGGCAGCGCGATCGTCGGCCGCAACGTGACGCGCGCGACGCTCAGCGTCGACCGCCAGGGCCACGCCCACGTCGGCTACTCGCTCGGAGGCAGCCGGAGATCGCTGGTCGCCTGGGGCGCGATCAACGCCCGTACCCCGAACAGGAAGGTGCCGCAGGTCGAGTTCCAGCTCCGCTACGGCGAGGGCGGCCGCGGCGTCTGCCTCCCGTACGACGGGCCGCCGCTCGCCTGGCTCGTCAAGGCCTGCAAGGCGCCGGACGGGAGCTACTGGGCGCTCCAGTCCTGGCAGCGCCTGAAGCCCAACTTCGGCGGTACTCGAGGGGCGTGGGAGCTGCATCTCTCCCATTGGCGGGGCGCGCTCGCGCAGCTCGTCGTCTACCAGAACTGGGCGTACGGCAACGTCCGCCACATCTTCGGCCGCCTCACGTACAACGGCGTCGGCGTCTACGGGTTCAGCTCGACCGGCCGGGGGAACCCGCTCGACAGCTACGGCCGGAACGTCTACGTCGACACCTTCGACTCGGCGTTCGGGAAGGGCTGGCACCGCGCGAACAGCTTCCTCACCCATCACCGCGGCCACACGCTCGGCGACTTCTGTTACGGCTTCTACCCGTACGCCGGCCATCCGAGCGGCGACGGGACCAGGTACCGCGCCACCGTCGAAGGCCCGGGCGTCACGCCGGACGTGATGTGGTCGGACGACGACATCGGCTCGTTCGACCAGGACGTCCAGGACCAGATGCGAGCGCTGGAGCGGAGCTGGGGCGACCCGAAGTGCCGCGTCTAGGGCTCTAGCCGAGCGGTTCGTAGCTGCCACTCGTGAGCCGCGTCTCGGCGACGTCCTGCCCGGCTGCATATGCGGCCGAGTGCGAAGCCAGAGCCGCGAGGAACGCGCTTCGCGGCAGCGAGTAGAGCAGGGACCTCGTTCGCGCCGTGACGGTCGCCGTCCTCGGGACGTCGCGAAGGAGGGCGATCTCTCCAAAGTAGTCACCGGGCGATGCCGTCGTCTGCTTGCCGCCTGCGTCGATGTCGAGCTCGCCTTCTGCGACGAGATAGAACTCGTCTCCGATCTCTCCAGCCTGGATCACACGCTCCCCGGGTGCGACGGAGACCGGCGCGAGACCGGCGGCAAGAAGTTCCTTCGTGGCCAGTGGGAGTGGCTGGAACATGCGAACCTCGCCGATCAGATCGAGCTGCTCGCTGGGGGCCGCGGCGCGGTCGATCTCGACAAGTCGCCGGTAGGTCGCCATGGTCAACAGCGGGAGAATCAAACCGACCACCACGAAAGCCGCGTGCGCGCCGAGCGCGTCGACGACCGCCGGAGCTGCGAGCGAGCCGAGCGCCACTGCGCCCATGGCAACGCCCCACAGGATTGCGAGCACGCGGGTCAGAAGCTCCTCGGCAGTCGTGCGCTGGAGCAGCGTGATGATCGCAACGTCCTCGACGCTGTTCGCAACGCCGACGATTCCCATCAGGACGATCGCCGCGGGCAGGTAGGGCCGCGGCGCCAGCAGGGCGATCGGCAGCCCCCAGAAGATGAGGGCGATGCCGAAGACGACACCGAGGCGTCGACTTCCGAGTGTCATCGCCCCTAGGGCACCGATCATGCCGCCCGCCCCGATCGCAGCCGTGAGATAACCAACCTCGGGGCCGCCGCCGCCGAGCAGGCTGAAGGCCGCAACCACGATCAGGACGTTGAGGCAGCCACGAACAAACGACTGCGCCACACCGAGGCCGATCAGCAGCCGAGGCCGCGGCGCGTGTGCGATCGAGACGAAGCCGGCCGCCAGCATCCGGCGAACAGGCACGCGATCGGCCGCTCCGATCGCCAGACGGCCCTGCACGCGAACCCGGACAATCAGTGCGGCAGCTACCAGCAGCAGGCCGGCTGCGGTGGCGAAGACCGCGGCAGCACCCGACACGGCCACGAGCAAACCCGCAAGCAGCGGCCCGGCCAGCGTGCCCAGGCCCTCCATGGTGGAGGTGGCGCCGTTTGCCGCGATCAGTTCCCCCGGCGTGCGCGCAAGCGACGGCAGCAATGCCTGCAGCGCCGGCCGGAAGAGCGTCGACGAGAGACCGACGACCGCGGCGAAGGCGAACACGAGCACTCTGCTGCCCGCCGTGGCAGAGATCGCCGACGCCCCGAGCGCGAGGGCGCCGATCAGGGTCGCGCCCAGGATGAAGCGCTCGCGCGGAAAGCGGTCCCCGAGGGAGGCCGCAAACGGCGCCACGATCGCCGCAGGAAGCAGGCGCACCAGGCCGGCCAGGCCGACGGCGGAGGCGCCTCCCTGACCGTAGGCGTAGACACCGAGTGCGACGAAGTGCGCCCACTCGGCTGCGATCGCGAGTGCCCACGCGAGTTCGACGCGGCGGATCTGGTCGTTGCGGGCCGCCGTGAGCAGGGACGACACGAGCACACGGACCCGGCTCATCAAGGGATTGAATCGCGTCTCGAAGAGCGAGACAATG
>JBJMKE010000093.1:0-6659 GCA_045806005.1 Gaiellaceae bacterium | reverse complement strand
GCAGCGCCTGCTGCACGCCCTCGCCCGAGACGTCGCGCGTGATCGACGGGTTGTCCGCCTTGCGCGCGATCTTGTCGACCTCGTCGATGTAGATGATCCCGGTCTCGGCCTTCTTGATGTCGAAGTCCGCCGCCTGGATCAGCTTGAGGAGGATGTTCTCGACGTCCTCGCCGACGTAGCCGGCCTCGGTCAGGGCCGTCGCGTCGGCGATTGCGAACGGCACGTTCAGGATCCGCGCCAGCGTCTGCGCGAGCAGCGTCTTGCCGCAGCCCGTCGGGCCGAGCAGCAGGATGTTCGACTTCTGCAGCTCGACGTCGTCCTCCTCCTGCCCCATCTGGACGCGCTTGTAGTGGTTGTAGACGGCGACCGACAGCGTTCGCTTGGCCTCTTCCTGCGAGACCACGTAGTCGTTGAGGACGGCGTAGATGTCGCGCGGCCGCGGCAGGTTGTCGAGGTCGAGCTGAGTCGGGCTCGTCAGCTCCTCGTCGATGATCTCGTTGCAGAGATCGATGCACTCGTCGCAGATGTAGACGCCGGGGCCGGCGATGAGCTTCTTCACCTGGCGCTGGCTCTTGCCGCAGAAGCTGCAGAGAAGCTGTTCGTTGCCGTCGGTTGCGCGTGCCATATCTCTTCTTCTACCTCGGTTCGGCCGTTTCGTCTACGCCCACGTGTGCCTAGCGGTGCGCGATCACCTGGTCGACGATCCCGTACTGCTCGGCCTCGTCGGCTGTCATGTAGTAGTCGCGCTCCATGTCTTTCGAGATCTTGTCGATCGATTGGTTCGTGTGGAGGGCGATGATCTCCTCCAGGCGTCGCTTGAGATTGATCGTCTCGCGCGCCTGGATCTCGATGTCGGTGCCCTGGCCCTGGAAGCCGCCCGAGACCTGGTGGATCAGGATCTTGGCATTCGGCAGCGCCGTCCGCTTTCCCTCCGTGCCGGCACCGAGAAGCAGCGCGCCCATCGACATCGCGATCCCGACGCACGTGGTCGCGACGTCGGGCTTGATGAACTGCATGGTGTCGTAGATCGCGAGCCCGGAGTAGACCGAGCCGCCCGGCGAGTTGATGTAGATGTTGATGTCCTTGTCGGGGTCTTCCGACTCGAGATGGATCATCTGGGCGACGACGAGGTTCGCGACCTGGTCGTCGATCGGCGTGCCGAGGAAGATGATCCGCTCGTTGAGCAGCCGCGAGTAGATGTCGAAGAAGCGCTCGCCGCGGGAGGTCTGCTCGATGACGGACGGGATGACGAGGTTCGACGGCGGGTTCATGTGCGTGCTCCTTCGCTCTGCGGCTGGTCGGGGGTCCAGAGTTTCGTCTCGCCCGGTGGATTCTCCTTGTCGGGCGTCCAGATTGCGTCGCGCGCCTCGGCCTGCGCGAGCGGGATGCGCTTCACCTCGCCGGCGACGCGGTCGAGCGCGTTGCGTAGCCGCAGGTCCTCGCGCAGCGTCTCGAAGCGGCCGCTCTCGCGCAGTGCGGCGAGCGTCTCGTCGGCGTCGTCGCCGAGCGCCTCGGCCTGCTCGCGGAGGAGCTCCTCCACATCGGCGTCGGGCACCTCGAGCCCGAGCTCGTCGGCGACGGCGTCGAGGACGAGCTCGCGCGCGACCGAGCGCTGCGCCTCCTCCTGGAGGCGCGCCACGAGCTCCTCGGGCTGCTGGCCCGTCATCGCGAGGAACGTCTCGAGCTGTACGCCCCGCGCCTCGACCTGGCGGGCGAAGCCGCGCAGCAGCTCGCGCGTGCGGGCCTCGACGAGCGGCCCGGCGGCATCGACCGTCGAGGCAGAGACGAGCGCGTCGGCGACCGCACCGCGGAAGCGCGTCTCGACCTCCTCCTCGATCTGCTCGCGCAGCCGCCCTTCGATGTCGGCCCGCAGCTCGGCCAGCGTCTCGAACTCGCTCGCGGCGCGGGCGAGGTCGTCGTCGACCGGCGGCAGCACCTTCTCCTTGATCTCCTTGACGGTCGCGGCGACCGACTGGGTCGAGCCGTCCGCGAGCTCGAACGACATCTCCTTCGTCTCGCCGGCGCCCAGGCCGACGAGGCCCTGCTCGATCTCCTCCACGACGGCGCCGCGGCCGAGCTCGATCACGTAGTCGCGCCGGGTCTCGCCGTCGTCGCCCACGAGGTCGACGACGACCGTGTCGTCGGGGGCGACCGGCCGGCCCTCGACCGGGACGAGCTCCGCGACCGTCGCGCGCAGCGCGTCGAGCTCCGCCTGGACGAGCTCCTCGGGCACCTCGACCTCGCCGGCGCCGACCTCGAGCTCCTTCCAGTCCGGCAGCTCCGGCTTCGCCTGCACGGCGACCGTCGCCGTGAACTCCCAGTCCTGCTCGGCCGAGGCGGGAAGCTCGAAGTCGTACTGCGGCTGCGCGACCGGCCGCAGCCGCGTGCGGGCCGCCGCGTTCCAGAACCAGCCGCCGATGTGGCTCTCGACCGCCTCGGTCATCAGCCGTTCCTTGCCGATCCGCTGCAGCAGCACCTGGCGCGGCACCTTCCCTTTGCGGAAGCCCGGCACCTTGACGCTCTGCGAGAGATCGTCGGCCGCGTGCTCGACTGCGTGGTGGACGTCGTGCGACGGCACCTGGACCGTCAGTCGGACGCGATTCTCCGGCAGCTCCTCGACCTGGGCCAGCACGCGGACCATTCAAGCAGGGAGCGGGGCGCCGAGGTCGAACGACGGAGCCGTGAGCGGGTGGACGCTGACCCTCCTGGGCGGTGCGGGGGCGATCTGGACGGCCATCGTGTCGGCCATGGTCTACGCGGTCCGCGCGGCCGAGATGCGGGCGAGAGGACTCGAACCTCCAAGGGCCGTTCGGCCCAACGGGACCTAAACCCGCCGCGTATGCCAGTTCCGCCACGCCCGCGCCGAGACAGGATAAGCGGCGTCATTTAGAGTCGCGCCGAAATGCGGCCCGAGGACCTGTACGCGCTGACCAGCGTCGGCGACCCACGCCTGTCGCCGGACGGGCGCCGCGTCGCGTACGTCGTCAACCGGACCGACCGCGACGCCAACCGATACCGCTCGGCGATCTGGGTCGCTCCCCTCGACGGGTCCGGCGAGCCGAGTCAGCTCACCTCGGGCGAGCGGAGCGACGGCTCGCCGCGGTGGTCTCCCGACGGAAGCCGGCTCGCGTTCGTCTCCAACCGCGACGGCGAGGACGAAGAAAAGGCGCCCGCCCAGCTCTACGTGCTGGCCGCCGACGGGGGCGAGCCGCGCAAGCTGACGGACGGCAAGGAGGACGTCGAGTCGATCGCCTGGTCGCCCGACTCGCAGCGGATCGCCTTTGCGCGCCGCGTGCGCGACGACGCGTACGAGGAGGAGGACGACCGCCGGCGGCCGCCGCGCCACTTCACGCGCATCTCCTACAAGCTCGACAGCGTCGGCTGGATAGGAGACCGCCGTAAGCACCTATTCGTCGTGGACCTGGAGGGCGGCGAGCGGCAGCTCACGGACGGTGACTGCGAGAACGGCGAGCCGGCATGGTCGCCCGACGGCGGCCGGATCGTCTTCACCTCGCAGCGCGGCGACCGCTGGGACGTCGAGCTCGTCGACGCGCTGTACGAGCTCGAGCTCGACTCAGAGGTCCTGGAACCTCGCCGGCTGACAAAACCGGACGAGTCCGGCAGCATGGCCTCCTTCTCGCCGGACGGCTCGCTCATCGCCTACCGCCACGAGCCCGAGGACGGCACCTACCCGCACCACGGCCAGATCGCCGTCATGCGGGCGGACGGCGGCGAGCGGCGCGTGCTCACGACCTCGCTCGACCGCCAGTGCACCCCGTACCCGCTCGTGCGCGAGCCGGTCTGGGAGGGCGACCGCATCGCGTTCCGCGTGGAGGACGGCGGCAACGTCCACGTCTACACCGTCCCCGTGGACGGCTCGGGCGAGCCGGAGCTGCTCGTCGGCGGCGAGCAGTCGATCGGGCTCTACGACCTCCGCGACGGCCGCCTCGTCTACACGGCGAGCACCTACACCCGCCCGCACGAGCTGTTCGCCCGGGACGGGACGCGCATCACCTCCGTCTGCGACGGCTTCGTCGCCGAGTCCCGGCCCGCCGACGTCGAGCGCTTCACCGCCGTCTCGGCCGACGGGACCGAGGTCGACGCGTGGCTGGTGCGACCCCCGGACTTCGACGAGGCGAAGCGCTACCCCGTCCTGCTCACGATCCACGGCGGCCCGTTCACGCAGTACGAGACGGGCTTCTTCGACGAGGTCCAGGTCTACGCGGGCGCGGGCTACTGCGTCCTCTACTCGAACCCGCGCGGCGGCTCGGGCCACTCCGAGGAGTGGGGACGCGCGATCCGCGGCCCCGCCAGCGGCGCGGGCCCCGGCTGGGGCACGGTGGACTACGAGGACCTGATGGGCGTCGTCGACTCCGCCCTCGAGCGGTTCCCCTTCCTCGACGGCGACCGGCTCGGCGTGCTCGGCGGCTCGTACGGCGGCTTCATGACCTCCTGGATCGTCGGCCACACGAACCGCTTCAAGGCGGCGCTCTCGGAGCGGGCAGTGAACCAACTCGTGAGCGCGTTCGGCTCGAGCGACGTGTTCTGGGTCTTCGAGCGGCAGTTCGGCGGGCCGATGTGGGAGCACGTGGACGACTGGATGAAGACGTCCCCGGCCTCCTACGCGCGCGAAATCGACACGCCGCTCCTCGTCGTGCACTCCGAGAACGACCTGCGCTGCAACGTCGAGCAGGGCGAGCACCTGTTCATCCTCCTCCGCCTGCTCGACAAGGAGGTCGAGATGCTCCGCTTCCCCGGCGAGAGCCACGAGTTGTCTCGCTCGGGCTCGCCCGTCCACCGCGTGCAGCGGTTCGAGGCGATCCTCGATTGGTTCGGCCGCTACCTCTCGCCCGGCGAGGCCTGATGCGCCGGCTGGCGGCCGCAGCGGGCGTGTTCGCCCTCGTGCTCGCCGTCCTGCTCGCCGCGGTGGGCCAGCTGGGCAAGATCGACCGCCAGACGCTCGTCGCCGTCCTCGCCAGCGCCGGGGTGGCCGCGGTCGTCGCCGCCGTGGCGCGGGGCGAAAGGACGGCGCCGGGATCACGAGTAGCAACGGCGACCCGGCTGCGTAACCGCGAGCGCGCGCGGGGTCCCCGGCCGCGCGGATCGGCCCCCCTCCAAGGGACCCCCTCCAATCTGCGACAGCCTCTCCAGGATGCTCGGCGGCACGGCGCGCCGGCTGACGCAGACGGGCCTATTCCACCCGGCTGAGCGGCCGTGCCCGCCGGCGAACAGAATGGAGCCCGCTGATTCCAGCGGGCTCCGGTTGCGCAGCTGGGCTGCTCCCGAGGTTCGTACCTCGCTACTTCGAGTGGAGGAAGCCTTGGAACTGCGCCTTCGTGGTGCCGTCGCTGAGTGTGACGCCGGCCCCGCGTCCGCCTCCGGCCAGCCCTGCGTAGGCGCCCGTGCCGCGGACGACTCTCCAGCTACCGGTGAAGACCGACAAACCGTCGGGGACGTCGATCCATCCGATCTTGTTGCGGGCCACGAGAGTGCCCAGCTTGCCGGTGAGCGTCATCCGCGGGTTGTTGATCTCGATCGACTCACCGTGCCGCATGATCGTGCGCTGTGTCCAGCAGCAGAAGGTGGCGGTGCCGGTGTCGGGCTTCACGGCTCCGGACGTCAGCGGGGTGAGCACAAACCCCCCTCCGTCGCTCGTCACCTGGAGGGCGACCGGCTGCTTGGCTTTAGCCGAGCCGGCCGAGGCGACGGCCGTCAGCGTGATGGCCAGGGCTGCGAGGGCTGCGATCGCTGTCAGCTTCGTTCTCATTGCTCCTCCTCGTAGGGACGACAACGTGTGGAGCAAAACGTGGTCGTCAGCGCTGAGGGCGGGCTGAGGTCCAGCTGAGGCTCAGAAGAGGTTGCAGCCGTTGCCCTCGGAACGCGCGAGCGTCACCCAGACGGCGCCGCCGCCGGCGGCCATCGACGTCATGCAGTTGCCGTCGTAGTGCGGCGCGTGGGTCACCTGAATCACGCGACCGAGGTCGGGCGGGTACCACCGCTGCACCTCTCCGTGCCCGACGTCGTACGTCCAGACCGAGCGAAACGCGCCTGCAGAGTCGGCACCGACGGTGTCGAGGGGACCGATGGACCCATCGTTATAGGTTTGCTTTACGCGCAACGTCCGCGGGTCGACGAGGACCGTGGGGACCTTGTGGTTGGAAACAATTACCCACACGGCGCCGGCCATCGCGACGGGTCGGCCGGCAGTACGGCCGAGGTCGACGTGGGCGACTTTGCCCGAGTGCGGATCGACCCGGTAGAGCGTCGCCGTGCTCGAGCCGACGAGCCACAGGTCCCGGAAACCGACGGTCAACGTGTCGACGCCGGACGACAGCGGGAACCGGTGCTCGACCCTCAGCCGGCCGGTCGCCAGGTCGAGCCGCAGCAGTCGGTCGCCCCGCCTGCCGCGGTCGAGCACCCAGACCGCGTGGAGACCGGCGGCTACGGCCAGAGGACCGTCGCCGAGGAAGGAGGGACCGCCCAGGAAGTAGCGGCGGCGCCCGCCGCCCGGGGGAACAAGCGTCAGCACCGACCGCCCCCGATCGTCGAGGCCGACGATCCACGCGCCGCTCCGGTCAGCGGCCAGCACCGGACCGATCCTCGCCAGGTGCTGGACCGGGCTCACCGCGATCCGCGTTTGGGACAGGACACGGTTCGTC
>JBJMKE010000092.1:0-15925 GCA_045806005.1 Gaiellaceae bacterium | reverse complement strand
GTCGGTGTCGCGCTGGTTGAGGATCGTGTCGATCAGGATCGCCGTCTTGCCGGTCGAGCGGTCGCCGATGATGAGCTCGCGCTGGCCGCGACCGACGTTCGTCATCGCGTCGATCGACTTGATGCCGGTCTGGAGCGGCTCCTTCACCGGCTGGCGCGCGACCACGCCCGGCGCCTTGAACTCGAGCGGCCGCGTCTCGGATGCGTCGATCGAGCCGCGTCCGTCGAGCGCGTTGCCGAGCGGGTCGACGACCCGGCCGAGCAGCGCCTCGCCGACCGGGACGCTCGCGACGCGCCCGGTGCGCCGCACGGGCTCGCCCTCGCTCACCTTCTCCCACTCGCCGAACAGGGCGACGCCGACGTCGTCCTCCTCGAGGTTGAAGGCGAGGCCGGTAACACCGTGCTCGAACTCGAGCATCTCGAGCGAGCCGGCGTTCTCGAGCCCGTAGACGCGGGCGATGCCGTCGCCGAGCTGGAGCACGGTGCCGACCTCGGCGAGGTCCGTCTCGACGTCGTACTGCTCGATCCGCTCTCTGAGGATCGAGGTGATCTCTTCCGGACGTAGCTTCAAGGCTGCCTCAGCTCCTCACGAGTTCGTGTCTCAGTCGTTCCAGTCTCCCGCGGACGCTCGCGTCGACGCGCAGCGAGCCCGCCTGCAGCACGATGCCGCCGAGGAGGTCGGGATCCACCTTGCGGGACGCCTCGACCTTGCGGCCGGCCGCGTCCTCGATCTGCTTCAGGATCGCGTCCGCCTCGGCGTCGGTCAGTTCGCGCGCGGTCGTCAGCTCGACCGTCAGGCGCCGTTCCTCGCGCGCCATCAGCCGCTCGAACTCCTTCGCGATCTCCTCGAGCTCGCCGGCGCGGCCCTTCCCCGCGACGACCTGGAGGAAGTGCGTGAACAGCAGCTCGTCGTCGCCTGCGAGGTCGGCGAGGATCGCGGACTTCGCGCTCGACTCGAGCTGCGGGTTGCGCAGGACGGCGGCGAGCTCCGACGACTCGGCCACCGCAGTCGCGAAGTCGGCGAGCGCCTCGTGCACCTGCGCGAGCCGTCCCGCATCCTTCGCCGCGCCGAAGAGGGCCTCGGCATAGATGCGATGCGCAACGGCTATGCCGACTCCTCCAGGCGCGAGAAGTCGAGCGACCCGATCGCCTCGGAGATGAGCTCGCGGTCGCGCTCCGAGTCGAGCGTGCGCCCGACGACGCGCGAGGCGGCCTCGAGCGTGAGGTCGGCGACCTCGGAGCGGATCTGCTCGAGCGCCCGTGCGGTCTCGGCCGCGATCTCCTTGCGCGTCTCCTCGAGCCGGCGCTGCCGCTCGGCCTCGGTCTCCTCGCGCATTCGCTGGTCCATCGACTCGCGAGTCTTGCGTGCCTCGGCCAGGATCCCCTCGGCCTGGCCGCGCGCGTCCGCGATCAGCTTCTTGTGCTCCTCGAGCAGCCGCTCCGCTGTCGCATTCGCCTCCTGGGCGGCCTCGTACGACTGCTGGATCGCCTGCTGCCGCTGGTCGATGAGCTTCTGGATCGGGCCGAACGCGTACCGCTTCAGCACCCAGAGCGCGATCAGGAAGCAGACGATCGTCCAGATCATCAGCCCCGGCGTGACCGAGATGAGTGGGTTCGCGGCGACGATCACTTGACCAGCACGTACGCCAGGATCGAGCCGAGCAGGCCGTAGAAGACGACGGCCTCGGTGAGCGCGAAGCCCAGCCACTGGATGCCCTGGAGCTCGCTCCGGAGCTCCGGCTGGCGGGCAACCGACTGAATCATCGAGCCGAAGATGATGCCGATGCCGACGCCTGCGCCGGCTGCGCCGAGCCCGACGCCGAGCGCAAGGCCGATCGCCTTCCCGGCCTTGGTCACGTCGCCGGTCGTGGCGGCGAGGATGTAACCCAACATTTCTCGTCCCTCCTTAGTGCTCCGGCTCGATCGCCGAGCCGATGTAGATGGCTGACAGTGCGGCGAAGATGAAGGCCTGGATCCCGACGACGATGACGACCTCGAAGATGTAGAAGACCGTCGCGGGAACGATCACGAACACGAGGGCCAGGGACTCGAAGATGAAGATGAGGCCCAGGAACGTGAGGATCAGGATGTGGCCGGCGAGCATGTTCGCGAAGAGCCGGACGCTGAGCGAGATCAGCCGCATGAACTGGCCGAGGATCTCGAGCGGCACGATCAGGAGCAGGAGCCCCTTCGGCGCCTCCGGGATCCAGCTCTTGAAGTAGCGCCGCGCTCCGTTCCACTTGATCCCCTCGTAGTGCGTGAACAGGAAGGTCAGGAGCGCGAGGGCGAGCGTCACGGAGAGCGAGCTCGTCGCCGCGTAGATCCCCCACGTCGGGATGCTGTGGTACGTCTCGCCGGTGAGCGGCAGCGGGATGAAGCCGAGCAGGTTGACCATGAAGATGAAGAGGAGCAGCGACGCGACATAGGGGAACCAGCGCGACATCGCCTTGGTCGGGAGGCCCTGCCGGGCGATCTGGGTCTGGGCGACCTCGTACAGCGCCTCGCCGACCGTCTGCCGCTTGTCGGGCAGGAGCGCGAGCCGGCTGCGCATCGTGACGATGCCGAGGACGATCGTGCAGACCGTCCCGAGCATCAGATAGACGACCGCCTTCGTGATCGACAGGTTGAGCGGGCCGAGGTGGATCGGGATCCACTCGTGCTGCTCGAACTCCGTCGTCGGGTCGAAGTCCCCGCGCGCGAAGGCGGCCTGCGGCGCGAGGAGCGCGAACGCCGCGAAGACGAGGAGGATGCGGAGCCTCGTCAAGCCGACGTCGTGCCGAAGTAGGAGACGAGCGACAATCCGAGCTCGAACGTGTACGCGAGGCCGTACGTGACGGCTGCGGTCAGTGCGACGTCCTGGTCGGCGGCGAGCGCCGCGAAGAGCACGACGAGGATCGCGATCACCTTGAAGAAGAGGCCGAACGCCTGCGCGCCGGAGCTTGCGAAGCCGCCGGGCTGCGGCTGGCGCACCCGGGCGAGGAAGTAGTCGAGGCCGTGGAGGCCGAGCCAGAGCACCGTGGCGAGCCCCCAGCCGGCGATGCTCCAGCCGAGCATCGCGAAGACCGGCAGCGCCAGCAGGAGCACGATCGCGCCCCCGAGCGCGGGAAGCACGTGCCCCGGCTCGTCGCGTGGGGTCGAGAAGAGCGCGCCTAGCATCAGCTCACGTCCCGTAGCGGCGGTAGACGGCGAAGATCCCCCCTAGGATCCCGAACACGGCTCCCAGCAACACACCGATCGCGCCCGACCCGGCTGCCCAGCCGATGAGGGCACCGATGCCGACGCAGGCCGCGAGCACGGCTAGTAGAACGCCACCGGCTCCAGCGGCGCTGAACTGCGACGAGGCGGTCCCCTGCATCCGGGCGCGAGAATAGCAGGCTCCGATGGGCGACTTTGTGACACCCGAATCCCGCATGGAAAGCCGACCTCGCCTCCTGCTCGTTCACGGTTCCGTGGTCAACGCGGAACTGACCTGGGGCGCCCAGAAACCGCTCGCGGACCGCTTCGAGATCGTGGCGCCGAACCGGCGCGGCTTCCCTCCCGGGCCCGACGTCGAGCGGGTCGATTTCGAGGACGAGGCGGTGTGGCTGGAGCAGTTCCTGGAGCCGGGGACACATCTGGTCGGGCACTCGTACGGCGGCGTGATCTCTCTGCTGGCCGCCGCGCGGCGGCCGGAGCAGCTGCGGTCGCTGACGGTGATCGAGCCGCCGGCGTTCGGCGTCGCGCGCGGGGTGCCGGCCGCCGACGAGTTCATCGCGGGGATCGAGGAGCACTGGACGAGCGGCCCGCGCGACCCGGCGGAGTTCCTGCGCGGCTTCCTCTCGCTCGTCGGCTCGTCCCTACCGCCCGGGGACTTCACGCCGGAGCTCCTGCAGGGCGCGCGGACACTGATGGTCGAGCGCTCGCCTGCGGAGGCCGTGGTCCCGTCCGACGTGCTCGGCACCGCGCCGTTCCCGAAGCTCGTCGTCTCGGGCGGGCACAGCCCCGCCTTCGAGGCGGTCTGCGACGTGCTCGAGCAGCGGCTCGGCGCGGAGCGCGCGATCCTCCCCGGCGCGGGCCACTCCGTCCAGCGCCTCGGCGAGCCGTTCAACGAGCTGCTGACAAACTTCGTCGAGCGCGCGACACCTCGCTGAACCGGCCAGGTCCCGGTGTCAGGCACCGGTACAGGGCCGCAAACGACATCGCGCCGCCCCGAGCCCGTCTTTGCAGGAGGTTTCACGGGACATGGCCGCAGCCGACATGTACTGGTGCCTGGCACCGGGACGTGTCCGAAGGAGCCAGGTGGCGCCGAGGGGCTAGGTCGGCTCGAGCCGGTCGCGGAGCTCCTCGCCGGCGAGCACGCCTGGCACCAGCAGGAAGGAGAGCACGAGCACCGCGCCGCCGAACCCGGTCGCCACGAGCAGCGCGCGTGCCCCGAACGCATCCGCGAGGGGGCCCACGACCGCGAGCGCAACCGGCATCAGACTCGTCGAGACGAGCCAGTCGATGCTGTTGACCCGGCCGAGGAGGTCGCCCTGAACCCGCTCGTGGATCAGCGTCATCCAGATGACCAGGCCGACGGTCGAGGCCGCTCCCATCAGGAAGCTGGCAACCATCGCCGTCGCCGGGCTCGTCGCGAAGCCGAAGAGGCCGACGGCCGCGACCTTCGCGGCAAGGACCATGAAGAGCAGGGTCACGGGACGGCGCGGGCTGCCACGCGAGCCGGTCGCGACCGCGGCGATCACCGCACCGACGCCGCCGGCCGCGTACACCGCCCCGAGCGTCTCGGCGCTGCCGCCCAGGTCGTCGCGCACCACGATCGGCACGAGCGCCTGCACGCAGCCCCAGGTCGCGAGCGTGCCGATCGCGTCTGCAGCCATGCCGGCCCAGAGCCACGGAACCCGCCGAACCGCGGCCAGCCCCTCCCCCACGTCCCGCAAAACCGAGCGGACGCTCGCCTCCGCCTTCGCGAGAACGGTGCGCGGCACCGCCATCCGGGAGAGGATCGCGGCCGAGACGGCGAACGTGCCGGCGTCGACGGCGAGCGCCGTGCCGACTCCGAAAGCGCCGACGAGGAGCCCGCCGAGCGCGGGCCCGGCCAGCCGCAGCGCCAGCGGGCGGTTGACCTGGTTGAGCGAGTTCGCCTGCGTGAGCACGTCGCGGTCGACCAGCTCCGGGATGATCGCCCCGTACGCGGGGCCGAAGACCGCCTCGGACGCGCCGTAGCCGGCGACCAGGACGAGCAGTTGCCAGAGCTCGAGGACGCCTGCCAGCGAAAGCACGGCGATCGCGCCGACGAAGATTCCCGAGATGATGTTCGCGCCGAGCAGGACGCGACGTCGCGGCAGCCGGTCGGAGAGGACGCCGCCGAAGAGCAGCATGGCGATGTGTGGCAGCGTGAAGGCGAGCCAGACCACGGCGAGCGCGGTCGCGCTGTTCGACAGTGCCAGGGTCTGCCAGGAGATCGCGACGTACCAGATCCCGTCTCCCAGCAGCGAGATGGTGCTGGCAGTCCAGAGCAGCCGGAAGTCGCGGCTGGTGAAGGGCGCGAGAAAGCGACGCATCCCGTGTCGCGCGGAAACGCTCGCCGAGCACCGGCGAGCCGTCGGAGGAGGCCGCTCCTCCCGACGGCTCGTAGCGGATGCGTTGCGCCGCAGGAACCGGGGGGCTAGCTGCCCCAGGCCGCTAGGCGAACGTCCATCTGCGCGAACCTCCTCTCAACTCACCGGCCCCTAGTCCGGGGTACCCCTTTCGAGGGTGGCAATACTCGCAGGCGCCTCGGCTACGGTCAATAGGCCGAAAGTCCGGGCCGACCGGGACCTAGGCGATCTTCTTGACGGGACCTAGGCGATCTTCTTGAGCGGATCGTCGGTCTTACGGCGCCGCTGGATCCGGTTGCCGAGCTTCACGATCTCGAGCACGTAGACGACGTAGACCGAGAACAGCACCGCGGCGAAGCCGATCGAGGCTGCGAGCAGCGTCCACCACGGATGCCAGGAGCCGTGGGCGCGGAAGGGCACGAAGCGGGTCGCGAACGCCGCCGCCGCGAGGCAGAGGCACCACGCCCAGATCGTGAGCGCGGCCCGCCGTTGCGAGAATCCACGCCGCAGGAAGCGGTGGTGCAAGTGCGCCTGGTCGGCCTCGAAGATGCGCTCCCCGTGCATGACCCGCCGCACGACGACGAAGGTCGTGTCCACGATCGGAACGGCGAGAACGAGCAGCGGGAAGAAGAGGGCGACGGTCGCAGCGGTCTTCAGCAGGCCCTGGACGGAGATGGCCCCAAGCATGTAGCCGAGCAGCAGGGCGCCCGAGTCGCCCATGAAGATGCGCGCCGGATAGAAGTTGTGGCGCAGGAAGCCCACGCAGGCGCCGAAGACGATCGCGGAGAGGATCGCGGCGTCGACCTTCCCGAGCGAGAGCGCGATCACGCTGAACGTCAGGCCCGCGATCGCCGCCACCCCGGCCGCGAGGCCATCGAGGCCGTCGAGGAAGTTGACCATGTTCATGATCGCGACGATCCAGAGGATCGAGAGCGGGATCCCGACGCTCGCGGGCAGCGTGTGGATGCCGACGAATGGCAGCGTGAAGCGGTCGATCCAGACGCCGAAGGCGACCGGGACGGATGCGGCCGCGATCTGCCCGCCGAGCTTCGCGTACCAGGGCAGCCCGCGGAAGTCGTCGATGATCCCCACCGTGACCGCGATCGCGGCGCCGAGCAGGATGCCGCGGGTCTGGTGAGAGACGTGGAGGAAGGCCAGTCCGGGCACGAGCATCCCGAGGAAGAGCGCGAGGCCGCCGAGGCGCGGCACCGGCAGCTGGTTCACGCGCCGGCCGCCGGGGACGTCGACGACGCCGAGCCGCCGCGCCATCCCCCCCACCGCCGGCGTGAGCAGCACGACGACGGCGAAGGCGAGGAGCGAGGCCCAGACGACCTCGAGATGATCCGCGAGCTGGTCTAGGACGCTGAGATGCGGGCTACTCGCCGCGAGCACCACGACGTCAGGGTACTTCGCCGCCTAGTCGGCGAGGCCCTTCTCCCGCAGCTCGGCCAGCGCAGACTCGGATTTGCCGAGCTCGAGCTTCATGCCTTCGAGGATCCGGTCGGTCTTCGTGAACTGGATCTCGTCGTACTGGACGACCTGGACGAGATTCCCGCTCGGGTCGCGAAAGTCGAGCCGCCCGCCGGGAAGGATCTCCACTCCTGCGTCCTCGAGCGACCGTCTCGCCGCCTCCTTGTCGTCGACGACCAGCCCGAAGTGCGGCTCCTCGGTGCGCGGCCCGCGCTCGAACAGGGCGATGAACTGGTCGCCCATCTGCAGAAACGCTGCGCCCGGGATCCGTTCGACGGCCGTCGGCTCGAACAGCTCGGTGTAGAAGGCGACGGCCTCCTCGATGTCGTCCACCTGGAGCGCGACGTGGTTGACCCCGACGAGACGAGTCACTCGGACCAGCCTACGCGGACCGGCTCCTCGAGCCCCGGCAGAGGCAGCGACTGAGCCTCCGCCTCCACTGCGGCTCGTTCGGCCCGCGAGAGCCGGCGCCAGGGCTCGACCGTGAGCTTGGCCTGGGCTCGCCGCCAGGTTCCGGCGATCTCGCCGTCGACGAGGACGGCGCCCGGCCAGACGCGCGGTGTCCACAGCTCGCCTCGCTGCCGTGCGTCTGGGACGAGCAGCTCGCGGTCGGCTCCCTGCAGCAGCCAGTACGCGTCGCCGCTCGGCAGGAGCCGCGCCGCCGCCGGCGGGCCTGCCGCCTCCCGCAGCGCCGGCTCGTCGCGGGCGAGGATCCACGCGTCGCCGAGCGGCGTCCGCACCGGGAGCAGAGAGCGTGCGAGCGAGTCGAACGCGACATTCCCCTCCCTCGCGCCGATGCCGGCCCACTTCGCAAACGCTGCCGGAGTCGTCGGGCCGTAGACGTGCAGGTAGCGGCGCGCGAGCTCGCGACGTGCCTCGAGCGGGTCGATCTCGGGCCGCGGCACGGTCCAGACGACCGGCGCCCGCGCGCCCGCCCAGCGAATCAGCACGGTGCCGGTCGTCGTCGCGTAGCGCAGCGCGTTGTGCACGCCGAGCCCGCCGGCCACCTCGTTGTCGTCCAACCGCCTGCCGGCGAGAAAGGCGTGCATCCTGGCGGCCATCTCCTCCGCCCGCTGCCGGCCGCGAGCGTCGTCGGGGTGCCGGCCGAGCGTGAAGAGCGCGTGGTCGCGCGCCGGCACGACGTAGACGCTGAAGCGCGGGCCCCAAACCTGCACGAGCGACCTGTCCGCCCAGATGTCCGGGTGGGCTCCCTCCACCCGAGCGTGGATGGAGAGGAGCGCCGCCCGGGGCATGCTGTCCTGCAGCCCCGCCCACGCCGCCTGCCGCAGCGAGCGCGCCCCGGGCGCCAGCCGCTCGTCGAGCGCGCCGACGCGGCGCCGGAAGGCGAGGATCTGAGTGCGTGTGAGATCGAGCGGCGACCGGGCCATGGGCCTCGCCGGGCTACTTCGTGCCGTAGAGCCTGTCGCCGGCGTCCCCGAGCCCCGGGACGATGAAGCCGCGCTCGTTCAGGCCGCGGTCGACGGCGGCGCAGACGATGTGCACGTCGGGATGCTGCCGGTGCACCTCCTCGACTCCGGGTGGCGCTGCGACGATGCAGACGAGCGTCACCGACTGCGCCCCGGCCTCCTTCACCGCACCGATCGCCGCGCAGCTCGAGTGGCCGGTCGCGAGCATCGGGTCGAGGACGATTGCGTCCCGCTCGGCCAGGTCCTCGGGCAGCTTGAGGTAGTACTGCACCGGCTCGAGCGTCTGCTCGTCGCGGTACATCCCGACGAAGCCGACGCGCGCGCTCGAGACCAGCGAGAGGACACCGTCGAGCATCCCGACCCCCGCCCGCAGCACCGGGCAGACCGCGACCTTCTTGCCCGAGATCCGCTGCACGGTCATCCGCTCGAGCGGCGTCTCGACCTCGGCCTCCTCGGTCGGCATGTCCTTCGTCGCCTCGTAGGTGAGGAGGAGTGTGATCTCGTTCGCAAGCTTCCGGAAATGGACGGTCGGCGTCTCCTTGTCGCGGAGGTAGCCGAGCTTGTGCTGGATCAGCGGGTGCTCGACGACGGTCAGCCGCGCGTCGCTCACGCGACGTACGTCGTGTAGCCCCGGAAGCCCTCGTAGAGCGGCCGCGCCGCGCACAGGGCGGCGACCCGGCCGCGCAGCCCGTCCAGGTCCGGCGACTCGGTCAGTGCCTCGCAGATGATCTGCCCCACCTCGCCGAAGTCGTCCTCGTCGAAGGCGCGCATCGTCATCGCCGGCGAGCCGAGCCGGATGCCTGAGGTGACGAAGGGCGAGCGCTCGTCGAACGGCACGGTGTTGCGGTTGACGGTGACGGCAATCTCGTGCAGCCGCTCCTCGGCCGCCTTGCCCGTCCAGTCCGATTCGCGCAGGTCGACGAGGAGAAGGTGCGTGTCCGTGCCGCCCGTGACGAGCGAGAGGCCGCCCTCGATCAGCGCCTCGCCGAGCGCGTCGGCGTTGGCGCGGATGCGCCCCTGGTACTCGCGGAAGGCGTCGGTCCTGGCGATGCGGAAGCAGGTCGCCTTCGCCGCAATCGTGTGCTCGAGCGGCCCGCCCTGCATCCCCGGCATCACGGCGGAGTCGAGGGCCTTCGCGTGCTCCTCGCGGCAGAGGATGAAGCCGGCGCGCGGCCCGGCGAGCGTCTTGTGCGTCGTCGAGGTGACGAAGTCGCAGTGCTCGACGGGGTTCGGGTGCAGCCCCGCCGCGACGAGGCCGGAGAAGTGCGCCATGTCGCAGACGAGCAGGGCCCCGACCTCGTCCGCGATCGCGCGGAATCTGTGGGCTTCGACCGTGCGGGGATACGCCGATCCGCCGCAGACGATCACCTTCGGCCGCGCCTCCTTCGCCTTCGCGAGGACGTCGTCGTAGTCCACGGTCATCGTCTCGGGCGAGACTCCGTAGTGGACGACGTTGTAGAGGCGGCCCGAGAAGTTGACCTTGTGGCCGTGGGTGAGGTGGCCGCCCTGGTCGAGCCGCAGCGCCATCAGCGTGTCGCCGGGCTCCATGGCGGCCGCGTAGACGGCCATGTTCGTCTGCGCGCCGGCGTGCGGCTGGACGTTCGCGTGCTCGGCGCCGAACAGCTCTTTCGCGCGGTCGATCGCGAGCTGCTCGATCTCGTCGATGACCTCGCAGCCGCCGTAGTAGCGCCGGCCGGGGTAGCCCTCCGCGTACTTGTTCGTCGGCACGGAGCCGACCGCCTCGAGAACCGAGGGCCAGGTGAAGTTCTCCGACGCGATCAGCTCGATCTGGCCACGCTGGCGTTCGAGCTCCTTTCCGAGCAGCCGCGCGATCTCGGGATCGATCTCGTCGAGCCCGGCCCGCGTCAGCTCGTGGAACGTCGCCTGCGTAGTCGCCACGCTTCGATGCTACGGCAGGACGGCGACGGCACGCGCAAGGCCGGTAGCAGCCACCGTCACAAAACCGTCCCGCGCGAGTCACGAAAGCGTGACCTGGCCCGTGATCGTGCGGCCCGCTTCGTCACACAGTCGTGACGGTGCCTGCTACCGGCCGTCCGGGAGCGGGGCGGCGCCCTGGCGCAGGACGCGAGGAGTGCCGCTCGTGAGGTCGACCACGGTGGACGGGACGCCGGGCAGCTCGCCCCCGTCCACGATCGCTCCGCACGCCGCGCGGATCTCCTCCGGCACATCCTCGACGCGACGCGGGTCGGGGCCGCCGCTCGCGTTCGCGCTCGTCGCGGCCACGACGCCGACCTCGCGCACGACCTCGGCCGCGACCGCCGGCAGCTCGGGCACGCGGACCCCGACGTCTCCGAAGACGAGCGTGAACGGCCCCGGCAGGTACCCCTTGAGCACGGCCCGGTCGAGCCCGGGCACCGCGGCGACGAGCGAGTCGACGTCGGCGGCAAGCAGCGCCACCGGCTTCGAGCGATCGCGACCCTTGAGCTCGTAGAGGACGTCCTCGTGCCCCGGCAGCGCGCAGAGGCCGTACACCGTGTCGGTCGGCAGGATCACCGCGCGGCCCGCGCGCAGCGCCGCGACCGCGGCCTCGCTCACAGCAGGAAGTCGGTCAGGGCGGCGCGGAACGCCTCGGGCTGCTCGATGTAGACGAAGTGGCCCGAGCCCGGGATCGTGACGAGCCGCGCATCGGACAGCTCGCGCATGATCACGTCCGCGCACACCGGCCCCGCGATCATGTCGTCGTCGCCGACCACCACCAGCGTCGGAGCCTCGATCGTGCGCAGGTCGCCGCGGAGATCCAGCGTCGGGAACTCGACGGTGTTGAAGTAGTGGAGCGGCTCCGACGTCTCCGCCAGGTCCGCGAAGATCTCGCGCCCGATCCGCTCGTTGCCCTCCCAGCGGTGGAAATAGAGCGGGGCCTGCCGTTGCGCGTTCGCCTTGAGCTCCTCCGCCGAGGAGAAGTCCCCGGCCTGCTCCTCCTCGAGCGCGAGCTTCGCATCCGCGAACCACGGCTCGCCGCTGCGCTTCTCGATCGCGCGCTGCATCGCGGCCTCCGCCTCTTCGTCCCAGGCGGCAAGCGTGGCGACGAGCAGGAGCCGGCGGACGCGTTGCCCGTACGCCGCGGCGTAGGCCATCGCCACGATCCCGCCGTGCGAGAAGCCGAGCAGGTCGAGCTGCTCGATCCCGAGATGCTCGCGCAGCGCTTCGAGGTCGGCGGCGTACGAGGCGAGCGAGTAGTCGTCGCCCGGGTCCGAGCCTTGCGAGCCGCGCGGGTTGAGGAGTAGAAGCTCGAACGTGTCGTCGAGACCGGCAAAGTCGCGGAACTCGGCGCCCGACCCCCCGGGCCCGCCCGGGTGGCAGACGAGCAGCGGCCCGCTCCCCCGCCGCTCGTACGACAGGGTCAGCCCCTCGGGTGTGGTGAAGATGTCGATCACGGGAGCCTCGCCTCGACGACCCTATCCTCGCCGGTGAGATCGGCGGTGACCGCGACTTCGGAGCACCCGAGCTGCTCGAGCATGCCGGCGACCTTGCGCGCCTGGCCGTCGGCGGCCTCGAAGACGATGAAACGCGATCTGGCCGCGCGCGCCAGCCGCTCGTGCTCGCCACGGCCAACGAGCGCGATCTGCGGCTCCCAGCGCAGCTCCGGCTGCAGGTCGTCCAGCTCCTCGACGTAGGGCGGATTGGCGACGACGAGGTCCCAACCCTCGCCGGCAACGTCGGCCCCGTCGCCCCGGCGCAGCTCGACCTCGAGCCCGAGCCGCTCCGCGTTCTCGCCCGCGAGCGCGAGCGCGTCGGCGGAAACGTCCACGCCGACCACCTGCGCGTCCGGCCGCTCGTCCTTGAGCGCGAGCGCGATCGCGCCCGAGCCGACTCCGACGTCGAGGATCCGGGGCCGTTCCGCCTCCGCCACGAGAGCGAGCGCCCGCTCGACGAGCGTCTCGGTCTCGGGCCGGGGGACGAGCGCGCGCGCGTCCGTCTTCAGGGTCAGTCGCCGGAAGCCCCACTCGCCGAGAACGTAGGCGAGCGGCTCCCGCGCCTCGCGGCGTGCCACCAGCGGCTCCAGGCCGTCGACTGCGTCGTCCAACCGCGCTGCGAGCCCCGAGCGCGTCGTCCCGAGCAGGTGCGCGACGAGCCATTCCGCGTCGACCCGCGGCGTCTCGACGCCGGCCGCGGCGAGCCTCCGCTCCGCCTCGGCCAGCGCTTCGCGGGCCGTCACTCCCCCAGCGCCCGATGCCGCTCGTCGGTCGCCAGCGCCTCGGTGAACTCGTCGAGATCCCCCTGCAGGATCCGGTCGAGCTGATGGACCGTCAGCTTGACGCGGTGGTCGGTGAGCCGGTTCTCGGGGAAGTTGTAGGTGCGGATCTTCTCGGCCCGCTCGCCGGAGCCGATCTGCGCGTTGCGGGCGGCGCCGAGCTCGGCCCGCCGGCGCTCGAGCTCGCGCTCGTAGAGGCGCGCGCGCAGCACGCGCATCGCCTTCTCCCGGTTCTGCAGCTGCGACTTCTCGTCCTGCATCGAGACGACGACGCCGGTCGGCAGATGGGTGATGCGGACCGCAGAGTCGGTCGTGTTGACGGACTGTCCCCCGGGACCGGTCGAGCGGTAGACGTCGATCTTGAGGTCGTTCGGGTCGATCTCGACCTCGACCTCCTCGGCCTCCGGCATCACCGCGACGGTCGCGGTCGAGGTGTGGATGCGGCCGGCGCTCTCCGTCTCGGGGACGCGCTGCACGCGGTGCGTGCCCCCCTCCCATTTGAACACGGAGTAGGCGCCGTCGCCCTTGACCGCGAACGTGACCTCCTTGTAGCCCCCGCCGTCCGAGGCGCTCGCCCCGAGCTCCTCGACCTTGAAGCCGCGCCGCTCGGCATAGCGCGCGAGCATCCGGTAGACATCGGCCGCCCAGAGCGCGGCCTCGTCGCCGCCGACGCCCTGGCGCACCTCGACGATCACGTCCTTGCGGTCGGCCGGGTCGGTCGGGACGAGCGCCAGACGCAACTCGTCCTGGAGCTGGGTGGTGCGCTCCTCGAGCTCGGGTACGAGCTCCCGCAGGTCGGCGTCGCCGCGCGCCGCGTCGAGGTCGTCCCGCGCGGCCTCCCACTGCTGCGCGAGCTTGTACGACCGCTCGAGCTCCTTCAGGCGCCGGCCGACGTCGGCCGCCTCCCGGTGGTCGTTGTAGACCTCCGGGTCGGAGAGCCGAGCCTGCAGCTCCTCGTAGTTGCGCTGGAGGTCCGAGACGAGGTTGTCGAAGTCCGTCGCCATGGCCGGCCAAGCGTAGCCCCTTGACTTTGCTCTTCTCTGCGGGCTTGCCCAGGTCACTTCACTTTGGATAGCGTCGCGCTTTAGTTGGTAAAGCTTTCGGAGGGAGGTCGCCCGATGTCAGTCGTCGCAGAGGTCACGGCAGCAAACGAGCGCTACGCATCCGGATTCGACAAGGGAGGCCTGCCGATGCCGCCGGCCAGGAAGTTCGCCGTCGTGACCTGCATGGACGCACGCCTCGATCCCGCCGGCTTCCTCGGACTCGCCGAAGGCGACGCCCACGTCATCCGGAACGCCGGTGGGCTCGTGAACGACGAGACGATCCGCTCCCTCGTCATCTCCCATCACCTGCTGGGGACCGAGGAGGCGGTCGTGATCGGCCACACCGACTGCGGGATGCTCACCTTCACGAACGACGACTTGCACGGCAAGCTGGGCCCGGAGTCCGAGAGCATCGACTTCGAGCCGTTTCCCGATGTGGCGGAGCGCGTTCGACAGAGCGTCGAGACGATCCGCACTCACCCGCTGCTGCCCGACGCGTTCGGCGCGAGCGGCTTCGTCTACGACGTGCGCACCGGGCGGATCGACTCGGTCTAGGTCGCCAGGTTTGCCTCCAGGCTGATCTCGGGGACGCCGGCGAGCGCCTTCGACACAGGGCAGTTCTCCTTCGCCGTCTCGGCAGCCGCGCGGAAGCCGCTGTCGTCGAGGCCGGGAACGGTCCCTTCAACCGTCAAGGCGATCCCCGTGATGCCCTCGCCGGGCTGGAAGGTGACGGTCGCCGACGTGCGAAGCTCGTCCGGCTCATGGCCGTCCTTCGAGAGGCCGCCCGCGAGGGCCATCGAGAAGCACGCCGCGTGCGCGGCGGCGATCAGCTCTTCCGGGCTCGTGACGCCGCCGGCCTCGTCGGTCGAGCGCGCCGGCCAGCTGACCGCCTGCTCGCCGATCGCGCCGGTCGTCGTCGAGACGATCGTGCCGGAGCCGTCCAGCAGGCTCCCCTGCCACTGCACCTCGGCGCGTCTGTCGGTCGCCATCGCTCCTCCTTCGGGTCGTTCGCGTGTTCGGAGAGCGTACGCAGGGGCCGAGTCAGGCGAGCGGCTGAAGCGCCGCCGCCGCAGCGTCCTCGAGGGGCAGGCCCCGCCCCGCCTCGAGCGCGGCCGTCAGCTCTTCCGGCCCGAGCGAGCCTGCGATCAGCGACAGCGCACGCTCGCGCTGCGCCTGCTCGAGGCCGGTCAGGCTGCCTCCGACCAGCGTCCGCAGCTCGTCCGCCGCGCCGAGCAGGCGCGCCGCCCGCTCGGGATCGGCGGAGGCCAGTGCGCAGCCGGCGAGCTCGATCGCCCAGCAAGCGGTGTCGCGGTCGTGAGCGGGCGCCGCGATCGCGAGGCTCTCCGCTGCGAGCCCGCGTGCATCCTCGAGCCGGCCGGCCTCGAGTGCGACCGAGGAGCGCGCGGCGAGCGAGCGCGCCTGCCCATGCGGCTCGCCGCACGACGCCGCGAGGTCGACTGCGCGCCGCAGGTAGTCGTCCGCGACCTCGAGCTCACCGTTCAGCAACGCCAGGTAGCCGAGGTTGAGGAGTGCGATCACAGCCAGCCCCGGGCGACCGATCGCCGGACCACGCTCCGCCGCGTCCGTGAAGAGTGCGAGCGCGCGCTCCTCGTCCCCCACCGCGAGGAGCGCACGGCCGAGCGCGCTCGCCACCTCCAGCTCGGGCCGCACGTCCCCGGCCGCCTCGCCGAGCTCGATCGCCCGCTCGCCGTAGGCAATCGCCGCGTCGAAATCGCCCTGCATCACGGCGAGGAGCGAGCCCGTCACGACGGCCATCCACTTGGCGGGGTCGTCATCGGTCACCCCGGGCAGGAGGTCCTCCACCGCCCGCCGCCCTTCGCCGACGTAGCCGCGCTTCGCCCAGAAGAAGCGGAGCGCCCCGAGGTAGCGCCCGGCCAGATCCGGCTGCGCGGCGATCTCGCGGAGGTTGGCGACGTCCTCCTCCAAACGCGCGAGCCACTCCGCCTGGTCGGCGTCGTCGAGATGCGGCTCGGCGTGCTCGGCGAACGCGAGGAACCACTCCGCGTGCCGCCGCCGCAGGTCTGGGCCCTCGCCGCTCTCGTCGAGCCGCTCGAGACCGTAGTCGCGGATCGTCTCGAGCATCCAGAAGCGCTCGCCGGAGTGACGGACGAGGCTCTTCTGCACGAGCGACTCCAGCACGTCGAGCTCGGCGCCGGCCACCCTCTCGGCCGCTTCG
>JBJMKE010000091.1:0-7845 GCA_045806005.1 Gaiellaceae bacterium | reverse complement strand
GTACGGCGACGTCCTCTCCGACCTCGCGGCGGGGATGATCGGCGGTCTCGGCGTCGCCCCCGGCGCGAACCACGGCGAGACGGTCGCCGTCTTCGAGCCGACACACGGCTCGGCGCCCAAATATGCCGGCCAGAACAAGGTCAACCCGATCGCGCAGATGCTGTCGGGCGTCCTCATGCTCCGCCACCTCGACGAGCGCGGCGCGGCCGACCGTCTCGAGCGCGCGATCGCCGCCGTGATCAGCGAAGGCGAGAGCGTCACCTACGACATGAAGCCGAGTCGCGACGACCCGACGGCCGTCGGTACGAGCGAGGTCGCGGACGCCGTGATCGAGAAACTGGAAGCCCCGGTTCCGGCGTGAGCACTTTCGACGGAACGGGGAGGGGGACTCGGGGGAACCGAGAGGTTCCCCCTTGCGGGGCGTCGCGCCTCCGGCGCGGCGCGCCGGAAAGGAAACGAGCTGCCTGATGAGAAGGAAGATCACGATCGTGGGCGCCGGCGCCACGGGTGCGACCGCCGCTCACATCCTCGCGGCGCGCGACTACGCGGACGTCGTCCTGACGGACATCAAGGAAGGGCTGCCGCAGGGCAAGGCGCTCGATCTGAACCAGATGGGGCCGATCCTCGGCTTCGAGCCCAACATCAGCGGCTGGAACGGCTACGAGGAGACCGCGGGCTCCGACGTGGTGGTGATCACCGCCGGGCTGCCGCGCTCGCCGGGCATGTCACGTGACGACCTCGTGACGACGAACGAGAAGATCGTCGGCTCGGTCACCGAGCAGATCGTCGCCCAGAGCCCCGGCTGCACGATCATCGTCCTCTCGAACCCGCTCGACGCGATGTGCCACGTCGCGAAGAGCGTCTCGGGCTTCCCGAAGGAACGCGTCTTCGGCCAGGCAGGGGTCCTCGACACCGCCCGGTTCCGCACCTTCATCGCCTGGGAGACGGGCGCCTCGGTGCGCGACGTACAGGCGCTCGTGCTCGGCGGCCACGGCGACCAGATGGTCCCGGTCGTCTCCGCAGCGACGGTCGGCGGCGTGCCGCTGCGCAAGCTCGTCTCCGACGAGCGGATCGAGCAGATGGTCGAGCGCACCGCCAAGGGCGGCGGCGAGATCGTGCAGCTGCTCGGCACCTCCGCCTGGTACGCGCCGGGCGCGGCGGTCGCCGAGATGGTCGACGCGGTCCTCCTCGACCAGAAGCGCGTGCTTCCCTGCACCGCGCTCCTCGAGGGCGAGTACGGGATCGACGGCCTCTACATGGGCGTGCCCGTGAAGCTCGGCGCCGGCGGCGTCGAGGAGATCGTCGAGCTCGACCTCTCAGAGGAGGAGCGCCAGGCGCTCGAGCAGAGCGCCGAGGCGGTCCGCGAGGTCGTGGGAGTCCTCAGCAGCTGATCGAGACGATCGAGAACCGCTTCCACGGGCGCGACTACCTCGTCGAGCTCGGCGCGCCGGAATTCACCTCGATCTGCCCGCTCACCGAGGCGCCCGACTTCGGCGAGCTCACGATCCGGTACGTCCCGGACGCGAAGCTCTATGAGCTCAAGTCGCTGCGCGACTACCTGACCTCGTTCCGCGAGCGGAAGATCTTCCAGGAGGAAGTCGTGAACGAGGTGCTCGAGCAGCTCGTCGAGGCCGGGGCGCCGCGCTTCGTCGAGGTCGAGGGCGAATTCGCCGCGCGCGGCGGCATGACGACGCGCGTCGTCGCCAGCTCCGGAGAGTTGCCGGAGTCATGGATCTCGGCCTGAGCGGCCGTACGGCGCTTGTCTGCGGCGCCTCGTCGGGCCTGGGCCTCGCGAGCGCCGAGGCGCTGGCCGAGGAGGGGGCGAACGTCGTCCTCTTCGCGCGACGCGCCGAAGAGCTCGAGACTCACGCTCAGCGGCTCGGCGGGGTCGCGGTCGGCGGCGACGTGACCAACGAGGGCGACCTCGAGCAGGCGGTCGCCACCGCAGTCGAGCGCTTCGGCGGGCTCGACGTCGTCGTCTGGAACGGCGGCGGGCCGCCTCCCGGCAGCGCGCGGGACGCCGACGAGGGCTCGCTCGACTCCGCCTACCGGCTGCTGGTACGAGGCGCCGTGACGCTCGTCCGCCTCTGCCTGCCGCACCTCGAGCGGAGCCCCGCGGGCCGGGTCCTCGCCGTCAGCTCGCTCGCGGCGCAGGAGCCGACGACGCACCTGGCCCTCTCGAACACGTTCCGCCCGGCTCTCGTCGGCTGGCTGAAGACGCTCAGCCGCGAGGTCGGGCCGAAGGGCATCACGGTCAACTGCGTCGCACCCGGGCGCATCGCCACGGCGCGGCTCGACCAGCTCTACCCCGACGGCCCGAGCGAGGAGCAGCTCGAGGAGATCGCACTGCGGCGGTGGGGCACGCCGCGCGAGTTCGGCGACGTCGTGTGCTTCCTCGCCTCGGACCGCGCCCGGTACGTGACCGGCCAGACCGTCGTGGTGGACGGCGGCATGAAACGCTTTCTGTTTTGAGACGCCATGTCACACCACTGCGCGTCGCCGGCACGGTCGTCGTCCTCGCGGTCCTCACCGGGCTGATCCTGCTCGAGATCCCCTCGGGCCAGTACGTCCTGCTCCCCGACGTCGCCCATCCTGTGGCACCGCTCGTGAAGGTTCAGGACGCGCGCCCGGCCAAAGGCGGCGCTCTCTACTTCGTCGACGTCAGGGAGCAGCAGGCCAGCGAGTTCGAGCGCCTCTTCCTCCGCTGGATCCACCCGCACGGCACGCTCGAGCCGGCGGGGGCAATCATTCCCCCATGCTCGACGGAGGCTCAGGCCGAGGCGGCTCAGTTCCAGGCGATGGCGGTTTCCCAGAAGACGGCGGCGGCGGTCGCGCTGCGACGGCTTGGGTACCACGTCGACGTGCAGCCCTCCGGCGTCGTCGTCTCGCAGCTCTTCGAAGGGACGAATGCCCCCTGCAAGCTCCAACCCATGGACGTGATCGTCAGCGTCGACGGGAAGCAGACGCCGACGGTCGCCAGCCTGCACGACGCGCTCGCGGGCGTGAAGCCCGGCGGCTCGATCAACCTGCGCGTGCGTCGCGGCAGCCAGGTTCTGCCGGTGCGGCTTCGCACCGTTGGGGAGCCCGCCGAGCCCGGCCACGCGTTCATCGGCATCGGGGTCGACCAGGCCGCGCAGATCAAGCTGCCGGTCCACGTCTCGATCGACGCGAGCGGCATCGGCGGCCCCTCCGCCGGCCTCGCCTTCGCGCTCGAGGTGATGCAGCAACTCGGGCGCAACGTTCTCCACGGCCACCGGGTGGCGGCGACCGGCGAGATGCAGCTCGACGGCAGCGTCGGCCCCATCGGCGGCGTGAAGCAGAAGACATACGGGGTGCGCGAGGCGGGAGCCGACGTCTTCCTCGTCCCCGCGGGCGACAACGCAAAGACCGCGCGCCGCTATGCCGGGCCCTTGCGGATCATCCCGGTCCATAACCTGAACCAGGCGTTGCACGCCCTGGCAACGCTGCCGCGGGCGCAGTAGAAACCGGGGGATTCCGGGCACGGGAAACTGGCGGAAATTCGTCAGTTTTCGTCTACGGCAACGCTTGCTTCCACGCCTTCGCCCCCTATGATCGCACCTCGAGAGCGGCCCGGATTTCCTCTGATCAAAGACGACGATGAGCAAACGTCCCACTCCAACCTGCGCTGACTGCTATTTCCGGCGCGCAGGCCTCTGCGCCCTCCCCGGCGAGGCGATCTGCCCGACCTTCCGGGCCCATGCGGTCGGGCGGCTCGCCCCACCCCCCCAGCCGCGCCTCGTCCCGCGCGCGCTCGCTCACGCTGCTGCTTAGCCGCGGAAACGCTGCGCGTTTCCGCGCGGGTGTCTTAGCCTCCGACCCTGGACCGCACTCTGGTCGAAGCGTTCGAACCCCACCGGCGTCCACGCGGCGGCGTAACCCCGTTACGCCGCCGCGCACCAGCGGGCGAGCACGCGCAGCATGCTCGCGCGCGACGGAACCAAGGGTCTGAAGCGCGCTTTCCAAAGGCAAGGCCCTACTGCACGGAGCGGGCGGGAGACCGCGTCTCCCGCCCGCGGAGTTCCTTAGCCGCCGGGCGAAGAGCGCAGCTCTTCGCCCGGCCTTACGATGGCGGCGTGCGCCGATTGCGCCGTCCCCGGCTCGACACCCGCGAGGTCTCCGACCGCTGGCAGCCGCGGCTCTATCTGCGCCTGATCGTGCTCGGGCTGCTCGTGGCCTACGCGATCGCGTTCGTGCTCGAGAACCGGAATCAGGTGCACGTCCACTTCGTGCTCGCGAGCGCCCACGTGTCGCTCGTCTGGCTGATCCTGCTCGCGATCGGCGTGGGCCTGCTGGGCGGGATCCTGCTCGCGCAGCTAGAGCGCCGCCGGCGCCGCCGCTCGCACGAGACCGCCGAGCACTGAGACGCCCTCGGCGATCTCCTCCGGCGAGACGAAGCTGAAGGCGAGACGCAGCGAGCGCTCGCCGCCGCTCCCGCCGGGGAAGAAGTCGCTCCCTTTGACGAAGGTGACGCCTGCCTCCTCCGCCTGGGCCAGAAGCTCCGCCGCCGGGGGGCCGGACGGGAGGTCGAGCCAGACGAAGTAGCCACCGTCGGGCCGGGTCCAGCTCGCGTCCTCCGGCAGCTCGCGCTCGAGCGCCTCGAGCATCGCGTCGCGGCGCTCGCGCAGAAGACCGTTCACGCGCTCGAGGTTCGGCTCGAAGCTGCCGCGGCGGGCGAGCTCGAGCACCGTCGCCTGCGAGAGGTAGGGCGGCGAGATGTACGTCGAGACGGCGAACGCCTCGATTTCCTGAGCGAGCTGCGGCGGCAGCACGAACCAGCCCACGCGCAGGCCGGGCGCGACCGTCTTGGAGATCGAGGAGCAGTACGCGATCCGGTCGCCGTCCGCGAGGTCGAACACGCTCGGGAGCGGCTCGCCGTCGTAGCGGACGAGCCCGTACGGATCGTCCTCCAACACGAGCAGGTCACGCTCGCGTGCGAGCTCGGCCAGCCGGCGGCGGCGCTCGACGGAGAGCGTCCGGCCGCTCGGATTCTGGAAGGTCGGGATCGTGTAGAGGAAGGCGAACTCCCCCTCCGGGAGCTCGTCGGGAATCAGCCCGTCCTCGTCCATCGGCACGGTCACGATCTCCGCGCCGAGCCGCGCGAGGATCTTGAGCGGCCGGTCGTAGGTCGGCGCCTCGACGAGGACACGGCTGCCGGGCCGCACGAGCTGCTCGGCCAGGAAGACGAAGCCCTGCAGCGAGCCGCTCGTGATCACGACGCGCGCCGGCTCGACGCCGTGCCGCTCGGCGAGCCACTCGCGCAGCGGCCCGTAGCCGCCGCCGGGGCCGTAGCTGAGGATCGTGCGGCCGTCGCGTTCCAGCGCCGCGCGGGCGCAGTCGGCCAGCTCCTCGACGGCGAGACACTCGGGAGCGGGGACGCCGCGGGCGAACGAGATCATGTCTCGGAGGGTAACCGCGCGCCCGGCTAGCCGGGTAGCTCGCGTCGGGAGCCGCGGACGGCGTTGATGATCTCCCTGTACCCACCTCTGAGCTCGGCCGGGACGCGCCAGACGTCGGCGGTTCCGAAGAGCGCGAAGACGCGCACGCGCAGCACCGGTGAGTCGGGCGGCGCGGTGTCGCGTCCCCAGTCCCGCCGGTGCCCGAAGACGGTGATCCCCGTGGCGTCGACCGCGACTCCCTCCGGCACGTAGACGTCGACGTTGCCGAAGACGAGAATGGCCGTGATGGAGGTCCTGTCGCTCGTGATCTCCGCCTCCCGCAGGTCGAGGTCGACGTCGGCGAAGCCGCCGAGCACCGCGCTGAAGCGCGGCAGCCGCAGCCGGCCGCGACGGACCACGTGCGCGAACAGAGCGATCGTCGCGCGAACCGCGCGCCGTCTCGCTCCGGTGGGTGCGGCGGGAAGGGCCGAGCTCGCCGCCTCGAGATCGGCGGTGGAGCGCGCGCGGTAGGCGAGCTCGACCCGCTCCGAGAACTCCTCGAGCGTGAGCCGCCCTTGCACCAGATGCTCCCGCAGCTCGACCACCGCCCGCTCGCGGTCGTGGTCGGAGACGCGCGGCGAGAGGTCCACGCCGCGAGGCTACTGCTACTTGATCCGCTCGGCCACCATCTGCGCCACCTCGGTGGGCGTCGTGCCGACCTCGATCCCGCGCGCCTCGAGCGCCTCCTTCTTCCCCTCGGCCGTGCCCGAGGAGCCGGAGATGATGGCGCCGGCGTGGCCCATCGTCTTGCCGGGCGGGGCCGAGAAGCCGGCGATGTAGGCGAGCACCGGCTTGGTCACGTGCTCGGCGACGTAGGCGGCGGCCTTCTCCTCCTCGTCGCCGCCGATCTCGCCCACCAGCACGATCAGCTCCGTCTGCTCGTCCGCCTCGAACTTCGCGACCACGTCGACGAAGGAGGAGCCCACGACCGGGTCGCCGCCGATGCCGACGATCGTCGAGTTGCCCAGTCCGAGCTGCGTCAGCTCGTGTCCGATCTGGTACGTGAGCGTCCCCGAGCGCGAGACGAGGCCGACGCTGCCCTCACGGAAGATCTCGGCCGGGATGATCCCCGCGTTCGCCTTCCCCGGCGAGAGGACGCCCGGGCAGTTCGGTCCGATCATCGTCGTGCCCCGGCCGCGGAAGTAGGTGTACGCGCGCAGCATGTCGTGCGCCGGGATGTGCTCGGTGATGCAGATCACCGTGGCCACGCCCGCGTCCACCGCCTCGTAGATGGCGTCGACGGCGAAGCGCGCCGGGACGAAGATCAGCGACGCGTTGGCGCCGGCTTCGTCCACGGCCTCGGCGACCGTGTCGAAGACGGGGATGCCCTCGACGTCCTGGCCGCCCTTGCCGGGTGTGACGCCGGCGACGACGTTCGTGCCGTAAGCCCGGTTGCGAAGGCCGTGGAAGCGGCCCTCCGAGCCGGTCAGGCCGGCGACGACGAGGCGCGTGTCGTGGTCGAGGATGATCGCCACTAGCCGGCCTTGATCCCCTTGAGGACGACGGTCGGGAGCTCGAGCCGTCCGTCGTGGACGCGGTCGCGCATGAGCTCGCGCACCTGGGCGCGGTCCGCCTCGGGCGTCTCGGTGCGGGCGAGCCAGTCCTCGAAGTCGGTGTCGCGGGTCATGGACGTCTCCTCCGCGACCTCGAGCCCGGCGAGCTCGAAGAAGCTGTGCCACTCCGCGACGGCGTAGTTGCGGACGTGGCTCGGGTCGCGGAGCCGGTCCGCCTCCTCGGAGCTCTCGCTGACGAACACGTTGTCGCAGATCACGAGTCGATGGCGGGCGACGCGCGCCATCTCCTTCAGCGCGGCGAGGACGTCGGGGAAGTGGTGCGCGGCGATCCGGCAGGCGACCGCGTCGAAGCTCGCGTCGGCGAACGGGAGGTGGTCGGCGGGAGCGATCGCGTCGGGCTCCATGCCGGGAGCCGCGTCGACGGTGACCACCTGAGCTCCGGCCTCCCGCAGGCGACGCGCGACGTGGCCGCCGCCGGTGGCGACGTCGAGCACCGTCACGCCGGGGCCCGGCTCGCACCACCTGACGACGAGGTCGAGGTCGTCGCCGCTCGCGTGCGTCGCGCTCTCGCGGTACGCGTCTGCCCGGTCGCTCCAGAGGTCGGTCATGCCGCCAGCTCCACGGCCCGCCGCGCCCCGTCGAGCATCGTCGCCTCGGGATGGATGTTCTCGCGCCCGGCCTCGGCGAGGATCTGCCGGCCCTCCTCGGCGTTCGTCCCGTCGAGGCGGACGACGATCGGATAGCTCGACATGTCGAGCCGGTCGAGGGCGGCGAGGATCCCGCGCGCCACCTCGTCGCAGCGCGTGATCCCGCCGAAGATGTTGAAGAAGATCGAGCGCACCTGCTCGTCGCGCGTGATCACCTCGAGCGCGTCG
>JBJMKE010000090.1:0-24395 GCA_045806005.1 Gaiellaceae bacterium | reverse complement strand
CGGGGGCGGCACGGCGCAGGCGGCGCCGAAGAATCCGCCGCTCACGAGCTACTCCGGCTCATACGTCAGCTTCAGCTATCCGGCCGGGTGGAAGGCACTCCAATTCCAGCGGCCGCTCGAGCTCCATTCCTTCCCCCTCGTCTATCTGAGCACGCAGGCGATCCACAGCCCGTGCTCGACGCACGGGAACGAGACGAACTGCGGCTGGCCCCTCAAGCACCTCCGGCCCGGCGGCGTCCTCGCCGTCTGGGAACTGCCCTATGCACCACCGTGCAACGGCTGCGCCTCGGGGCCGACGGGCACGCCGGTCCAGGTCGGCGGCCGCCTCGCGACTCGCCAGGTGAAGGCGGGCGGTGCGTGTCGCGCGATCGGAGCCGACCGGACGATTGAGGTCTTGGTCAAGAACTCGGTCGAGTTCATGGCCTGCCTGCGCGGGCCCAACCTCGCCCAGAACGAGCGTCGCGTCGATGCGCTGCTCCGCTCGACGCAGTTCCCGCGATCGGGCTCCGGCAGCAGCAGCTAGTCGGAAGGTCCTGCTCGGACTGGACCTTGGTCCGGGATAGCCAGTGCCGTGGATGTCGAAAACGACATGTAGACGCGGACGTTGCACGGCATCCACTGACGGTGGTGTCTCCTCGGACCCGGCGGGTCAGGACGTGTCACTCGAACTCGATGCCGTGCATGGGCCGCGCGGGTCTCGTTTACAGAGAATCCCGCTGTCGGATCGCCCGGTTCGCCTACGAAGTCCAGGACTTGTGGGCGCCCGCCGAGCCGTCTAGTTTCCCAGTCTCTGTCGTTCCACCAAGGAGGCGTGATGAGGAAGCGCTATCTCTGCGGCGCCCTCGTGGGGGTCCTCGCCGTAGTCGGGGCCATGACCACAGCTTGGGCCGCTTCGGCGGCCTCGACGACCTCGCAGGCACGGACGAGGCCGTCGCTGATGCGGACGTTCAACGGCAAGCCGAGCAAGCCGGCGCGCCCGAGGCGGTCGAACAACCTCTCCTACCACGGCGGCGTGGGCGGGATCGGCGTCGAGACCGCACCGAAGGTGTACCTCGTGCTGTGGGGGTCGCAGTGGAGCAACGGCGACCCGTCCGGTGAGTCGACCATCCTGCAGAACTTCTTCGCCAAGGTCGGAGGGAGCTCGTGGCTCAACAGCGTGACGCAGTACTGCCAGGGGGTGTCGTCCGGAACCATCTTCTGTAACGGCGCGGGAACGCCGGCCAGCAACAGTGTCGTCTTCTCCAACGCCGTTTGGTCCGACACCACGGCGGCCCCCTCTCAGCCGAGCCAGTCGCAGCTCGCCGCCGAAGCGGTTAGAGCGGCTTCTCATTTCGGCAACACGGCGAGCGGGTCGAACAACACGACGCAGTACGTGATCGCCACGGCGACGGGCAACAACGCCTCGGGCTTCGGCACTCAGTACTGCGCCTGGCACAGCTCGACCTCGTCCGCGTACGGCAACATCGCCTACACGAACCTGCCCTACATCACGGACGCGGGAGCATCGTGCGGGGCCAACTTCAACGGCCTCGGGCCGAAGGCCGGCATCACGATCGTCGAAGGGCACGAATTGGCCGAAACGATCACCGACCAGTACCCGAACGGCGGCTGGCTCGACCGCGGCGGCGAGGAGAACGGCGACAAGTGCGCCTGGATCCAGTCCGGCCAGGGCGCGTCGGCCAACGTCACCATGAACGGGTCGACGTTCCCCGTCCAGTCCCTCTGGAGCAACGCCTTCAACAGCGACAACGGGGGCTGCGTCCTCTCCTACTAGGCATCGACCGGGCGCCGGCTCTCGCGGGCCGGCGCCCGTCCTTCCCGAGTCATCGCCACCGGCCGGCGGCGTAAAGTTGCCCCGATGGACGCGACTGCCGACTACGCCGCGGGCGCCACCGCCGAGCCTCCGCGGAGCGAGAAGATCGCGCGGCTCCTGCACGAGATCGACGCGCTGATCGCCGACGACGAGGCCGCCGACCGGCAGCTCACGGGCGGCTGGCGGACCTTCGAGGACATCCTCACCGCCGCGCATGCCCACGCCTGGGACGCGTACAGCCTCGACCTCTCCCGCGACGCGGAGAGCTTCCGGCAGCTCACCCGGCGGCAGCAGGACGCGGTGAAGCGTGTGTTCGGGACGATCTACCGCGCGGAGTCGATCGTGGACGACTGGATGGTCGCGATCGTCGCCGCCCTGCCGCGCGAGCCCGGCTACGACACGATGCGCGCCGCGCTCATGACGCAGGAGCACGACGAACGGATGCACCGCGGCAGCCTCCTCCGTGTCGCCACCGAGGTGCTCGGCATCCCCGCCGCCGACGTCGACCAGGTGGCACGGAAGTACAACAACTTCGTCGCCGAGGTCCTCTTCGACCGCTTCGAGGACGAGATGCGACGCCTGCTCCGCCCGAACCGCCCGCTCGAGGACGTCTACACGGCGCTCTACATCTACGGCGTCCTCAGCGAGGACGTCGTCGCGAACAGCGACGTCGTGATCCGCCGCGGCAAGGGCCGCGGCCTCTACGACGCTTACGACCTCCCCGGGATGAAGGAGGGCCAGACGAACGTCCGCCGCGACGAGGGCCGGCACGTCCGCATCGCGGTCCTCGCGACGCACCGCTTCCTCGACGAGTACGACGGCTCGACCGAGCGGCTGCTCGACGTGAGCCGCTACTACATGGAGCTCGCCGACCGCATGGTGCGGCGCGCCAAGGCGTCCCGGGGCATCATCGACGCGCACCTGGCCGAGTCGTACGGCCCGGACGTCGACTCGCTCTACTACTACGTGATGAACATGAAGCGCCTCGCGGTGCGCCTCGGCGAGCTCGGGCTGCGTGAGGGGGTGCTCGAGGTGAAACGGCGCGTGGACGCGGCGATTGCGGAGCTGAGCGGCGGCGACGGCGAGCCGATCGTCGAGACGCCGAACCGCCTGCTGCGGATCGTCGGCCCGAAGGTGCTCCGTCTCACCGGCGCCTCCCGCCTCGCCGGCTGACCCAGCCCTCCTCCTAGTAACAAGTTGTCACAAGCGTTGTCTCAGGGCTCGAGCACGCGCTCGTAGCAATCCGCGAGCCGGCGGGCCAGGAGGGGCCAGGCGTAGGTGGTCTCCGCCAGCTCGCGCGCGGCCCGGCCGCGCTCGGCCCTCGCGGGCTCGTCGCCGAGCAGGGCCGCGATCGCCTCGGCCAGGGCCTCCGGGTCGTCCGGGGGAACGAGGGATCCCGTCTCCTCGGTGACGACCTCGCGATAGCCCGGGATGTCGGAGGCGACGACGGGCGCCGCGGACGCGAAGGCGCGCGTGATCGTCATGCCGAAGCTCTCGTTGCCGAGCGAGGGGGCGACGAGCAGCTTCGCCGCCGCGAGCTCCTCGGTGAGCGTGTCGTCGTCGACGTAGCCGAGCACGTCGATCCCCTCCTCCGACACTCGCAGGCGCGTGAGCAGCAGCCGCACCGCGAGCGGATCGGCGCCGAGCACCCGCAGTCGCAGCCCGCTTCCGCGCAGACGGGGCCAGGCCCTGAGCAGCACAGGCAATCCCTTGCGCGGGTCGTGGCGGCCCGCGAAGACGATGCGGTCGGCGCGGCCGCCCGGGTGGAACCCATCCGGGATCTCGACGCCGTTCGGGATCACCTCGTAGTGACCGGGCGCGTACCGCGCGGCCGCCAGGCGCGCCTGCTCCGAGACGGCTACGCGCAGGTCGATCCGGCCGAGCAGGAAGCCCCACAACGGCTCCGCGAACCGGCGCCACGAGGACTCGCCGGCTGCGTGGAACGTCGCGACCGCCGGCCCGTCCCAGAGGGCGAGCGCGCCCGGGCTGAGCATCGGGGCGAGCGGCTCGTGCACGTGGATGAGGTCGAAGCGCTCGCGCGCCAGCGCCCGGCGGAGCTGCTGCAACGCACGTGGGCTGAGGACGAGGTTCGAGAGTGCTCCGTTGCCGGGGACGATCACCGACCGCCCGAGTGGGATCACGCGCGCCGGCGGCGGGCCCAGCCTCCCCGTCCGTGGGTGCAGGACACGGCTGAACGAGCCGGGCGGGTCGTTCCCCATCAGGAGCCGGGTCTCGATCCCGAGCGCCTCGAGCGCGCGCGCCTGCGCCTCGGCGTGGTCGACGACGCCGCCGCCGAACGACCAGGAGTACGGCACGACGATCCCGACCTTCATCGCGGGCGAGGCTACCGGCGCCGGGCGAGCAGGAGCCCGACGAGGGCGCCCGCCAGGGCGAGCTGGGTCTCGGCCGAGATGCCGGCGCCGTGGCGGCCGCCGCCGCGATGGAAGACCTTCTCCCCGCGTGGGCGAAGCCGAGGGACGACGTGCTCGAGGTCGGGCATCGCAGCAGCGGCACCGCCGAGCACGGCGGGATCGAGCGGCCCGCGGACGGCGGCGAGCAGCCCCAGCGCGACCAGGCCGCTGCCGATCTCGAAGCCGCGGTCCGGGATGTCCTCGTGCGGCACGCGGTCGCCGGCGACGTGCAGCGCCGGCCCGAGCAAAAGCGCGAGCGACCGCGAGCGAAAGGCCGCGCCGAGGGCTGCGCCCGTGGCCACGTGCAGCGAGACGATCACCAGGAGATCTTCGCACCGCGGGCCGCGTCCGTTTATGCTCCAGCCATGAGCTGGCTCAAGCGTCTGTTCTCTTCCACCCCGACGACTTCGGGCGACACGGACAAGCCGACCGGCGAGGAAACAATCATGCGGGACGACGGCGAGGCGGATCTCGGGGAGATGGAGTACCTCTCCGGCGGCGCGGGAGTACCCGGCGTCGCCGCGCCCGAGGCAGCCGAGACCGCCGAAGCCGAGCTGTCCGAGTACGAGAAGCCGACGGACCTGGCCCCCTGATCTAGTCTCTCCCACAGGTGTGCCGGGAAGGCTGGTCGGCGTCAGCCGATGACGCCCGCAACCGCCATACCCGTCTTCCTCGTCTCGATCGGGGTCATGCTCGCCGCGTCGGCGGTCTTCGCGCGGCGCCTCGACCACATCGGGCTGCGGCTCGGCCTGCCCGAGACGCTGCTCGGCCTCCTCACGGCGCTCGCCGCCGACGCGCCGGAGATCTCCTCGGCCGTCACCGCTCTCGTCGCGCACCAGCACGCCGCCGCCTTCGGAGTCGTCGTCGGCGCGAGCGCGTTCAACATCGCCGCGATGCTCGGCCTCAGCGCGGTCGTTACGGGCCTCGTGCGGGGGCGCCATGAAGTGCTCGAGCTCGAGGCCTTCGTGGGCCTCTGGGTGATCGGAGTCATGCTCGCGGTCGTCAGCGGAGCCCTCGACGGCACGATCGGCGGCGTGCTCGTCGCCGCGGTCGTGATCCCCTACGTCGTGCTTCTCGCCGCCGGGCCACGCCTTGCGGAGCGCCTGCGGCTCGGCGTCGCCGAGTCGCGCTTTCTCCGCCGGAGCTTCGGCGAGGAGCACCGAGCGGCACAGCCGCTCGATTCGCGGCGCGAGGCAGCGACGCTCGCCCTGATCCTCTTCGTCGCGCTCGCCCTGATCGTGGCCGGCAGCGTGGGCGCGGTGCGGTCCGCGACGGATCTCGCCGCTGCCTGGTCAGTGCCCGAGGCCCTCGTGGGCGTGGTCGTGCTCGGGATACTCGCCGCGCTGCCGAACGCCTGGACCGGAGTCCGCTTCGGCCTGCAGCAGCGCGGCTCGGCCCTGATCAGCGAGACGCTGAACTCCAACTCGATCAACATCGTGGTCGGGCTCGCGCTCCCCGCGGCGCTCGGCATCTTCGGCTCCTTCCCGGGGCTCGCGGTATTCGACCTGGCCTGGCTCTTCGGGATGACGGCGGCGGCGCTCGTCCTGTTCGGCAGGCGCGACGGCGCGGGCCGCAGCGCCGGAGCCTTCCTGATCCTCCTCTACGCCGCCTTCCTCGCGGTCCAGATCGCGCGGCTCTAAGCGGCCTCGTCGTCGTCGGGCGGCTCGCCCCGGATGTCGTCCGCGACGCGCTCCTTGAACGGCTGCAGCAGCTCGAACAGCTCCTCGGGAGGAACAGGCTCCTCCGGCTCGCCGCCGAGCAGCCAGGGCGCCGCGTCCACGGCGGTCTTCCAGGCGACCTCCTCTACCGCCTCGGACGAGTCGTCCCCCGCCGGCCCGTCGAGGAGCTGCACCGCGTCGAGATAGACGTTCGTGAACCGGCCGCGCTGCTGCTCGTGGAAGTCGATTCGCGCGCGGCGCCCCTCGGCTGCCAGCGCCTGGCGCGCGATCTCCTCGCGGAACGTCGTGTACTCGCGGCCCTCGTCGTCGCGCAACACGAAACGCGTGTTGCCGGACTGGGTCTTGAACGCCTTGACCTCGGCGACGGTGACGACGGCATCGGCCATCGTCTCGGTCTTTCCCTCTAAGCCGGGCTTAACGCGCCGCTACGGCTTCTTCGTGATGACCTTGCCGCCCGGCGAGAGGACGTACCAGAGGCCGCCGCTGTTGTCCACGGCCTGCCCCGTGGCCTGGCCGGGCTTCCGGTCGACGACGTAGGTGTAGAGCGGCCACTTGTTGTAGGTCACGACCCGGCCGCCGCTGGGGTTCGGGTCGCTGCCGAGCAGTCGCTTCCGCGCGAGCCCACCCGCTGTCGGCTTTTGCCCCGCCTTGATCTTCAGAGGGGGCCAGACCGCCGCACAGCGGCCTTTGCAGGTGACCCGCTTCTGCTTGTCCGGCTTGAACATGTAGAGCGTGAAACCCTTGTTGTTGACAAGGATGGTCCCGAGGCCCCTGACCCTCGCCGTCTTGACGGTGAAGGTCCTCGCGGTGTGACTCGCGCCGGCGACGCCAGACTTCGCGGTCGACGAGGAGCCCCCGCAGCCTGCCGCCAGGGCGACCGCCCCAAGAGCGGCCGCGCAGGCAATCCAGACCCGTGTCCTCGGCGTACCCACTCCCGTCACTGTAGCTAGACAAGGGAGGAACTGGTGCGCAGGATCGTCCTCGTTCTCGCCGGCCTCGGCATCGTCGCCGCGGCCGCCGGGATAGCCGCCGCGGCAACCGGCGGGCTGCCGAACATCGGGAAGCCCTCCATGAACGCCCAGCCCGTCTACAAGGGCTACTACGACCACCACATCGACACCTACCTGATCACCGATGTCTCGTCGAAGTCGCAGGCGAAAACGCTGCACGTCAACTACTCCGCCGAGCTGAAAGGTGCGAAGGGCCTGCCGGAGCAGTACTTCGTCAAGGGTCGTGCCGCCAAGGGCCAGCTGACGATCTTCGGTTCGCAGCCCGGCGAGTCGGACTACAACCCGCTCTGGGAAGAGGTCTGGCTGACCTGGAAGGCGGGCGTCAAGCCCGTGCTGATCGGCCAGGACGACCAGATCGACGCCCTCGAGAAGAAGGGAAAGCTGACCGAGAAGGACGCCCACATCGTGCTCAACGCTCCCATCCTCAAAGTGGGAAAGGGCGGCTGAATCGCCCCGTTTTCGGGCCGATTTCGCAGATCCCCCGAACGGGGGAGGCTAGGCAGGACCAGGGCGCGGGATGATCAATACGACTCCCGCTCGGGGCTGACGGCAAACAACTCTGCGGCGGAGCTTTCGAAGCGGCGGCGACCCCGCCGCTTCGTCGTTTCTGCCTAGGCGGAGCCGGACTCGACCCACAGGGCGTCTGGCACCAGGGACAACTGGGGTTTCGGCGCCCGCTCCCGCCGTAGCAGCCGCTCGGCCTCGGCGGCCGGCGCCGGGCGCCCGAAGAAATAGCCCTGGCCGAGGCGGCACCCCATCTGCCGCAGGCGGTCCGCCTGGGACTGATGCTCGATCCCCTCGGCCACCGCCGAGAGGCCAAGCGAGTCGCCGAGGCGCAGGATCGCGTCGACGAACGCCTCGTCCACGTTCTCGCCGACCAGCTTGTCGACGAACGGCTTCGGGATCTTCAGCGACTGGATCGGGAACTCGGCGAGGCGGCTGAGCGACGAGTAGCCCGTGCCGAAGTCGTCGATCGTCAGCCCGACGCCGAGGTTGCGCAGGCGCCGCATCGCGAGCAGAGCCGCGTCGCTGCCCTGGTCGACGCCCGACTCCGTCACCTCGATCACGATCCGGCTCGGCTCGACGCCGTAGCGCTCGAGGTACTCGGCGAGCGTGTCGACGAGCCGCTCGTTGGCGATCTCCGCCGGCGCGAGGTTGAGCCAGATGCTCACGCTCTCCGGCCAGCGGCGGACATCCTCGAGAGCCTGCTGCAGGACGACGCGTCCGAGCTCGACGGTCAGCCCGGTCTCCTCGGCGGCCGGCAGGAAGTCGGCTGCCGCGAGCAGGCCGCGGGTCGGGTGCGGCCAGCGGGCGAGCACCTCGAAGCCCTCGATCCCGCCGTCCGCCAGCCGCACGACCGGCTGGTAGTGGACGCGGATCTCGCGCCGCTCGAGCGCAGCCTCGAGGTCGAGGCCGAGCTGGCGTTGCGCGCGAAGCTGTTCGTGCAGGTCCGCCTCGTACAGCGTGTACGCGCGGTCGGATTTCTTGACGCTGTACATCGCGATGTCCGCGTTGCGGATCAGGTCTTCGGCGCTGGTCACGCCGGCCGAGCCGATGGCGACGCCGACGCTCACGTGACAGGCGACGTCACCGCAGCTGAGCCCGTATGTCCCGTCGATCGTCGACAGCATGTGCCGTGCCGTCGCCATGGCGACCTGCGAATCCGCGTCGCGGACGAGCACCGCGAACTCGTCGCCGCCGAGCCGGGCCGCGAGGTCCTGCGAGCGGACGGAGTTCTGCAGGCGGCGTGCGAACTCGGTGAGCAGCTCGTCGCCGGCACCGTGGCCCCAGGTGTCGTTGACGGTCTTGAAGCGGTCGAGGTCGAGATAGAGGATGGCCATCGAGCCCGAGCCGCGAGCGAGCTCCTGCTCGATGCTTTCGAGCAGGTGGAGGCGGTTGGGGAGGCCGGTGAGCAGGTCGTGATAGGCCTGGTGCCGGAGCTGCTCCTTCAGCTGCGTGACCTGGGCGAGCGAATGCTCCAGCCGGCCGTTCTCGAGCAGGATGCTCGCGTGACCGGCGAAGGTCTCGAAGAGCTCGACGTCGGCATCGTCGAAGGTGCTGACGTCGCCGACGCGCTCGCCCACGACGAGGAGCCCGAACGTCCGGTCCTCGCCGCGTAGCGGCCCCACGATCGCGTCCTCGAGCCGACGCGAGGCGAGGAACGCCTCGAACGCGTGCGCGGCGCGGCGGCGTGTGAGCAGCGTCGCCGCGCCGACGGCGCCGATCTCCGTGAAGGCGGCCGCGTCCTCCGGCGAGAAGAACTCTTCGGGATGCATGAGCAGCTCACCCTCGGCGCTGCTGACGCTCCGCAGCGGCCCTTCGCCGTCGGAGCCCGGGAGGATGAGGATCTCGGCGTACTCGGCGCGGAGCAGCCGGCGCGCGGCGACCAGGAGCTGCCCGACGGCCAGGCCGAACTCCGGCGCGCCCTGGGTCGCACGCATCGACTCGTACAGGAACTCCACGTGCTCGCGCTGCTCGCGCTGCTCCATATAGCCGCGGAAGGCGGCGACACACGCGAGAACCGGGACGACGAGGAGGAGCACGGCGAGCGGGCGCACCTCAAGCAGCTGGACGACGGCGAGCCCGAGCGACGCGGTCGCGAGCGCTCCGATCGTCGAGGTGACGAGCGTCCGGAGGAGCTGCGGCGCGCGGAAGCGCTCCTCGGCGATGGCGATCACGGCCGAGACGAGCAGGATGCCGAGGATGTGCGCGACGGCGCAGGCGAACAGGACGAGCACCCACTCGTGCGGCTCGGACATGCCCGACGTTGCGAGCGAGCGGAAGATCAGGAGCGCGATTCCGCTGCAGAGCGGCAGCTCGGCCAGGTTGAACGCGAACTTGACGAGCTGGCGCTGGCTCTTCCAACGGGTGACGATCAGGGCGACGAGGGTGCCCACGAGCTGCCCGATCAGAAGTCCCGCAGGGGCGCCGAGCAACAGGCCGAGCGTGAGCCCGATCTCCGTCAGCGACAGCGTGTGCGCCTGCTTCCGGAACTGGAGATGGACGACGAAGATCTCGGCGAAGAAGAAGGCAACCGCCAGCGCCCACCACGACAGATAGGGGCCGGACGAGAACGCCTCCCCGCCGAACGAGCTGAGCGCGCGCGCCCAGACGGCCGCACACGTGATCGCGAGGAGGCCGTTGAAGGCCCAGACGCGCCGCGGCGCGCGGACGGCCTCACGCACACCTGCGCCGAGCGGGCGCAAAAGCCCGCTCGGCGCGTGGTGTGAGGGGGTGAGGGGCCGGCCCTGGATCACCGGCCTCTCCCGCTCCCGATCATCTGCCCCAGCTTGCTCCGAGCCATGACCCGCCCGACCAGCTGCTGCCGCTCCAGCTCGAGCCGCTCCAGCTCGAACCACTCCACGAGCTACCCGACCAGGACGAACCGCTCCAGCTCGAGCCGCTCCACGAACTACCCGACCAGGACGAGCCACTCCACGAGCTCCCGGACCAGCTCGAGCCACTCCAGCTCGAGCCGCTCCACGAGCTACCCGTCCAGAGGGAGCCGTTCCAGATCCCGCCGGACCAGCTCGACCCCGCGGCTTCGAGCCCTGCGATTGCCGCCGAGTTGAAGGGCATGCCGAAGATGTCCTGCTCGCCCTGCAGCAGGACGCCGCTGAGCGAGATGTGGTCGGTGCCGCGCGACGCCTCGAGTGACCCCATGCCCGTCGACGGCAGGTTGTACTGCTGCGAAGCGAACACGGACGGGACCGACGCGTTGAGAAGCTTGCTCATGTCGAGCTCGCCGCACCCCTGCTGCTTCCAGTTGTACGACGCCAGCTTGTCGCAGCTCGCAGTCAGCATCGCCTTTGCCTGATCCGCCGTCAGCTGCGGGTAGCGCTGCAGCAAGTCGGCGGCCGCGCCCGAGACGAACGCAGTGGCCTCGGAAGTCCCGCTGCCACGGAAGTAGCGATCGCTGAGGACGCCGGCCGGGTTGTTCACGTCGATGTATGAGCCGGGGACACGGAGGCCCTGCATGTGCGCACCGGGGGCGATCAAGTCCGCTCCGCGGCACCCGTTGCTGCAACTCGCCGCGTTCGCCGAGAAGGAGGCGACCTGGTCGTCCCACGGTGTCGCGGTCCCGTTCGTGTCCGCCGTCCCCACCGCGAGGATCTGCGGGTCATAGCCCGGATCAGCGAGGCCCTGGGCGCTCGCTCCGCTCTGGTAGCCGGAGTTCCCCGCCGCCGCGACGACCACGATGCCCGCCTTCCAGGCCTGCTCCACCGCGTAGGCGAGCGGGTCGATCCCGTAGGCCTGCGTCGAGTTCGTGCCATAAGAGAGGTTGAGGACCCGGATGTTCATCCCGTTGTCGCGCCGGTGTTGCACGACCCAGTCGATCGCCGCGATGACCTGGCTCACGTCGGCGCCGCCATCCGCCACACCGACCTTGAGCGAAACGATGCGCGCGTCGGGGGCGGCGCCCCGGTAACCCCCGGGCTGTCCGTCGTTGCCCGCGATGAGCCCGGCCATGAACGTGCCATGGCCGTTCGTGTCGAGATGCTGCAGGCCCGGGCTCTGCGATTCGAGTGAAAGGTCGGGCCCGTTGATCACCTTGCCAGGCGTGTTCAGCCCGGCCACCGGCGCAACGCCCGTGTCGATCACGGCGACGTCGACGCCCTTACCGGTGTAGCCGCCCTGCCACCACGCCTGGGCACCGTCGCCCGCCGTGATGCTCTGCATCGAGTACGGATCGCCCGTCGGGTCGGACGAGGAGGCGCCCCACGAGGCGCCGGACCGGATCATCCCGAACCCGAGCGCCAACACGAGCGTGAGCAGCCCCGCCTGCCAGGCCTTGAAACGGAAAACGTCGCGCTTGGTGAGGACAGCCCTCACAGGTACCTCCTTCGCGACCGTCCTGATGCCGCAGAACGCGCCGCAGTAGCCGCCAATCAGTGGCCGGAACGTAGGTCGCATTCGCAGTGCGATCCTCCCGCTAAAGGGGGAGAAGGTTCGCTCAAACGAGGGATCTTGCTCGTCGCGCAATAGCATCGCCGGACGTGAGCTCCGTCCTCGAGTCGACTCCGCCCCGGTTCACACCGGACGAAGCGACCCGGATCGCCCATGAGGTGTTCGGCCTATCCGGAACCGCCTCCGACCTCGGGAGCGAGCGAGACCAAGCCTTCCTGCTGGACGACGGCGGCCCGGGGGCGGTCCTCAAGATCTCGAACAGCGGCGAGGACGGAGCGGCGCTCGACCTGGAGGAGGCCGCGATCGCGCACGTCGCTGCGGTCGACCCGGATCTTCCCGTGGCGCGGCCGCTCGCCCCTCGCGCGACGTTCGACGGTCACTACGTGCGGCTGTTCGAGCGGATGCGCGGACGCAAGGGCGGTCCCGAGCTCGACGACGCGGCCGTGCGGGATCTCGGCACCGTGCACGCCCGGCTCTGCCTCGCCCTGCGTTCGTTCTTCCATCCGGCCGCAGGCCGGGAGCTGCTCTGGAGCCTGCAGGCGACGCCGCGGCTGAGGCCGCTGCTCGACGAGATCGCGGAGCCGGAGCAGCGGGCGCTCGTCGCGCGTGCGATCGACCGCTTCGAGGAGCGCGTCCTGCCCGAATGGCGGCGGCTGCGCGCGCAGGTCGTGCACGGGGACTTCAACCTCGACAACCTCCTGCTGGGCGAGGACGACCGCGTGGCCGGGATCCTCGACTTCGGCGACTGCTGCTACTCCGCGCTCGCGGCCGACGTCGCGGTGGCCCTCGCGTCGGTGCTGCGCGGACGGCCGCTCGACGACACCTTCCGGGCCGCCCGGGTCGCGCTCGACGGCTTCGCCTCGCGGCTCCCGCTCGAGCCGCTCGAGCTCGAGCTGCTCGGCGACCTCGTCGCGGCGCGGCTCGCTGCGATCGTCTCGATCAGCGCCTGGCGCACGCGCCGCTTCCCCGAGAACGCCGCCTACATCGAGGCCTGGGACGACGACTCGTGGCGCCTGCTCGGGCTGTTCGACTCGCTCGCCCCGGCCGAGGTCGCGCGCGAGCTCGGCCTCCGGCGGCCCTCCGCAGACACCGGCGCGCTCGCCGGCAGGCGCGATCGGTCGCTCGGCGCCCTCCTGACGCCGCTCACCTACGCCCGGCCCGTGCACGCCGTTCGCGCCGAGGGCGTCTGGATTCACGAGGCGGACGGCACCCGCCTGCTCGACGCCTACAACAACGTCCCCGTCGTCGGCCACTGCCACCCGCGCGTGACCGAGGCGGTCGTGCGTCAGACGAGGATCGGCGCCGTGAACGCGCGCTACCTCGCGGAGCCGCTCGTCGAGCTCTCCGAGCGCCTGCTCGCGACCCTGCCGGGCCTCGACACGGTCCTGCTCGTCAACTCCGGGAGCGAGGCGAACGACCTCGCGTGGCGGCTCGCCGCCGGCGTGACCGGCCACGCCGGCGCGCTCGTGACCGAGCACGCGTACCACGGGGTCACCGACGCAACCACGGCGCTCTCCCCCGAGGACTGGCCACCGCACGGCCGGCCCGCCGACGTGGCCCGCGTCCCGCCGCCGGGCAGCGGCGTCGATCTCGGCCCCGCGCTCGACCGCGCGCTCGGGGAGCTCGAGAGCGGGCTCGCTGCGACCTTCCTCGACGGTTCGCTCATGAGCGACGGCATCTACGTGCCCGACGAGGCCGAGCTACGCCTCCTGGTCGAGCGGACGCACGCGGCGGGAGGGTTCTACGTCGCGGACGAGGTCCAGGCCGGCCACGGCCGTCTCGGGCCGGGACTCTGGTCGTTCGCCCGCCACGGCATCGCGCCGGACGTCGTGACGCTCGGCAAGCCGATGGGGAACGGCTACCCCGTCGCCGCGGTCGTGACGCGCCGCGAGCTCGCCCGGCGGTTCCCGTACGCTGGGAGGACGTTTTCCACCTTCGGAGGCAATCCCGTCGCCGCCGCGGCCGCACTCGCCGTGCTCGACGTGCTGGAGGACGAGCGGCTGCCCGAGCGCGCGGCCGCGGTCGGGGAGCGGCTGCGGGCGGCGATCGCCGGGCTGGGCAAGCCGGACGTGCTCGAGGTGCGCGGCCACGGCCTCCTCGCCGGCGTCCAGCTCTCGAATGCGCAGCTTGCCGCGCGGGTCGCCGACCGGCTCAGAGAGGAAGGGATCCTGGTCGGGGTGACCGGGAAGCGCGACGACGTCCTCAAGATCCGACCGCCGCTCGTGTTCGGCGACGAGCACGCCGATCTGCTCGCTGTTGCGCTTGATCGCGTCCTCTAGCGCTTTATGGTCCGGGGGATGGCGGTCGAGCAAACCGACGCGCAGCTCGTCTCCCGTTGCCGGGACGGCGACGCCGGCGCCTGGAACGAGTTCGTGGAGCGCTTCTCTCGCTACGTCTACGCGATCTCGAGCCGCGGCTTCCGTCTCGCCCAGCACGACGCCGAGGACGTCTTCCAGGAGGTCTTCGCCCGCGCCTACGAGCGGCTCTCGGAGCTGCGGAGCGACGACGCCGTACGCCCCTGGCTTGCGCAGCTGACACGGCGGCTGTGTATCGACCGGCTGCGGCTGCTCGCGCGCGACACGCCTTCGGACGCCGAGCTCGACGAGCGAGACGTCGACGACGTGCTCACGACCCTGGACGACGCGATGGACGTGCGCTCCGCGCTCGACAAGGTCGGCGATCCCTGCCGCGAGATCCTCGACCGCTTTTTCTGCCGCGACGAGAGCTATCGCGCGATCGGGGAGGCCCTCGACATCCCCGCCGGCACCATCGCCAGCCGCATCTCGCGCTGCCTCGAAAAGGTCCGGATCGAATTCGATGGAAGAGAAGGGGCCTCCCGCCCGTCATGAGCAGTGAGATGAACGTTTTCGACGAGGAGCAGATCGGCCGGCTGCTACGCCTTCTTCCGCCTGCACCCGAGGGCTGGGTGCGTGCGGCACAGGAGTTGCCGGCTGCACGGGCGACGCTCGACGAGCTCGTCGCGCGGGCCGAGCAGGACGCCGCTTTCCGGCTCCAGCTCCAGGCCGACCTCGAGCGCGCGGTCGCCGCCGCCGGCTACGAGCCCTCGCCGTACGTGGTCTCGCGGCTGCGCCAGCTCATCGAGGCGGACTAGTACGCGCGGTACGAGCGTCGGTGAGACACTTTCGCGGTGCTCACCGACCTCTCCCTCCCCGCGCTCCTCGAGGAGCTGGCTGCGCCGCGCGAGGTTCCGGGCGCCGGCTCGGCGCTCGCCGTAGCGCTGGCGAGCGCGGCGGCCGTCGTGCAGATGGCCGCACGGCTGTCTCCCGAGAGCTGGGACGAGGCGGCCGGCGCCGCCGCCCAGGCCGAGTCGCTGCGGGAGCGGGCGGCGCGGCTCGTCGACGAGGACGCGGACGCCTATCGGCGGGCGCTCGAGGCGCGCGACGCCGTGGACACGACGGAGAAGCTGGAACGCCGCAACTGGGCGCTCGGCACCGTGACCGCGGCCGCCGCCGAGCCGCCGCTCGCGCTCGCACGCCTCGCAGCCGACCTGGCCCAGCTCTGCGCGGCTTCGGGCGAGCGCGTGGAGCCGCGCGTGCACGCCGACGTCGCGGGGGCGGCCGCACTGGCAGCGGCGGTGGCCCGTGGCGCACGCGAGCTCGTCGCGGTGAACCTCACGGCGCTGCCGGGGGACGAACGCGTGGAGGAGGCCGACCGGTTCGCCTCCGCCGCGGACGCGGCCGCCCGCTCGCTGCGACTGGCCTGAAGGCGCGAAAAAGCCCGGTCGGAGCCGGGCCTTTTCGCGTGGCGGGTCAGAACTCAGTCGTGGCGGACGTTGCCGTGCCGCACGTTGCCGTGGCGGACGTGCGCCTCGACCTCGTCGTCGGTCTCGTGCTCGTCCGTATGCTCGTCCGTCATCTTGCCGGAGCGGACGTGGCCCTCGACCTCGACGTCCTCATCCTTGCGCTGCTCGTCGGACATTTCTTCCTCCTTCGGAATCTTTGCGCCGGCTCGGCGCTGTCACACCCCTAGACGGAGCGCCGCCCGGAAATCTTCCATCGAGGACCACGAAAAAGGCCCGGCGTCGAGCCGGGCCTTTCGCGTGAAACTCGGGTTACTCAGCCGTGGCGGACGTTGCCGTGCCGCACGTTGCCGTGGCGGACGTGCCCCTCGACCTCGTCGTCCTTCTCGGCCTCGTCGCGAGGCTCGTCCGTCATCTTGCCGGAGCGGACGTGGCCTTCGACCTCGACGTCCTCATCCTTGCGCTGCTCGTCCGACATTTCTCCTCCTTGGAATCTTTGCGCCCGATTCCGGCGCTGTCAGATTTCTAGACGTGGCTGGGAGGACAAATCTTCCCACCGACCCTTCAAATTCGCAACCCGGCCTGAGATCCTGCTCGCCGTGGGCCATCTCGCCGCTTCGCTCCAGGCTTTCCGGAGGGTTTTCTCGAACCGGAACGTGCGGAAGCTCCAGGTCGCGGCAATCGGCTCGACTCTCGGGAGCTGGGCGTACGCGGTCGCGCTGCCCGTCTATGCCTACCACGCGGGCGGCGCCCGGGCCGTCGGGCTCCTCTTCTTCGTCCGTTTCGTCCTCGCGGCGCTCGCCGCTCCGTGGCTGGGCGTCGCCGCCGATCGCTGGTCGCGGCGCCGGCTGCTGCTGCTGACCGACCTCGTGCGCGCGGGTCTCTGCGCCGGCATGACGGCGGTGGCGATCGCGGGCGGCAACGCCTACGCCGTCTACGTGCTCGCGGTGATGTCCTCGGTCGCGTCGGTGGCGTACGGGCCGGCGCAGGGGGCGTTGCTCCCGCTGCTCGTGGAGACGCCGGAGGAGCTGACGGCGGCCAACGTCGTCAGCAACACCATCTCGAGCGTCGGGATGTTCGCGGGCCCGGCACTCGGCGGCATTCTGCTCGCGCTCAGCGGGCCGGCCGCCGTCTTCGCCTTCAACGGCGCCGTCCTGCTCTGGTCGGCGGCCTTCGTCATCCAGGTGCCGCGTGACGAGCCGCCGGCGCGGCCCGAGCGACCGCGGCTCCTGCCGGAGCTGACGGCGGGTTTCTCGACCGTGCTGCGACAGCCGTCGCTCCGCGTCATCGTCGGCCTGACCGGCGCCCAGACGCTCACCTCCGGAGCACTCGAGGTGCTGCTGGTCGTGCTCGCCATTCATCTGCTCCACGCCGGCAACGCCGGCGTCGGCTGGCTCAACACCGCGATCGGCGTCGGCAGCATCGTCGGCGCGGTCGTGGTCGCCGTCATCGCCGCGCGCAGGCGGCTCGCAACCGGCTTCGCGCTGGGGATCCTCGCGTCGGTGATCCCGATCGCGCTCGTGGCGGGGGTCTCGACGCTCGCCCCGGCGCTCCTCCTCTTCGGCGTGCTGGGCGCGGGCTCCGTGCTCGTGGAGGTCGGAGGGATCACGCTGCTCCAGCGCTCGGCCGAGAACGAGGTGCTCGGGCGCGTCTTCGCCGTCCTCGAGACCACGATCCTCGGCGCGCTGGCCCTCGGCTCGCTCCTGGCGCCCGCGCTCGTCAGCTGGCTCGGCGCGCGGGGCGCACTCGTCGCGGCGGGCGTCTTCGTGCCCGTCTTCCTCCTACCCCTCTGGCCGAGCCTGCGGCGGATCGACGCGGAGGCGGTGATCGCCGAGGAGCCGCTCGAGCTGCTGCGGAGGATCGAGATCTTCGCCGAGCTGCCCGAGCCCGTGCTCGAGCGGCTCGCGAGAGGCGCAACCGCGGTCTCCACGGCCGCGGAGCAGGTTGTCGTCGCGATCGGGGAGGTCGGCAATCACTTCTACGTCATCGCGGCGGGCCGCGCCGCCGTCGAGCTCGAGGACGGCACGACGCGCGAGCTCGGGCCCGGCGACTTCTTCGGCGAGATCGCCCTGCTGCGTGACGTGCCGCGGACGGCGACGGTGCGCGCGACCGAGCCGCTCCAGCTCTACGCGATCGGACGCGACGACTTCCTCGCCGCGGTGACCGGGCACGAGCCGACGCTCGCGTCGATCGAGAACGTCGTCACCTCCCGCCTCCCCGCCGGCGTGCTTCAAGGTTGATCTGTGGGTGGTGGCAGCCACCCTCACGGCTCTGTTACGCCTCTGCGAACACGCCTGCAGCCCGGCTGGTCGGCAGGCGTAGCCCCCGACACGATTCCGTGACGGTTTCGTGACGGTGGCTGCCACCGGCCTCGAACGCAGTTCCGTTTCCCAGCGTTAGCTTCGCTCGCTGAGGACTCGTTCGAGGGCGCGCAGCAAGTCGAACGCCGCGTCACGGTCGTCTTCTTCCAGCTGCGCCGCGACCCGGGCCAGCGGCGCGAGGCGGCCCTCGCCCGCAAGCGCCTCGCGGGCCCGCCGCGCCCGTTGGAGGAGGTCGAGCGCGATCGCCGCCTGGTTCGCGAACAGGCCGAGCAGGTCGATCTCCCGCAGCTTGACCCTCGACTCCGGCGGGCGGTCGAGCACCTGGAGCACGCCGAGCGCGCGCTCCTCCACCAGCAGCGGCACGGACATCATGCTCTTGGGGACGTAGCCGGTCGACTCGGCCTGTGACCGCGACCAGCGCACGTCGGCGCTCAGGTCGTCGACGATCAGCGGCTGCCGCGTAGTGAGCACCCAGCCCGCGATCCCGCCGCCGGCGGGAAAGCGCATCCCGATCAGCTCGCCCTCCCCCTCGCCGGAGACGGCCTCGAAGACGAGCTCCTCCGCGTCCTCGTCCAGGAGGAAGACGGATGCGGCCTTCGCCCCGAAGATCGCGCGCGCGACCTCGACCGTGGCCTGGAGGAGCGAGCGGTGCGCCTCGTCGGCCCCGAGGACTCCGGCGGCGACGGCTGCCTCGAGGTCGCTCACGCGCCGCCCTGCGCGTTGGATGCGGTCTGGTAGAGGACGCTCTTGAGCTGGAACGGCGTCAGGTCCGGGTGCTTGCCGAGGATGAGCGCGCAGATCGCGGCGATGTGCGGCGTCGCGAAGCTGTTGCCGGTGCAGCGCAGCGTGCCGCCGCCGAGCCACGCGACGTCGAGGTCGAGGCCGCGTCCGAAGAACTCCACCGGCGGCGAAGGGTTGTAGTAGAAGGTCAGGGGGTCGCTCTCCTCGTGGCTGCCGACGGAGATCACGCTCGCGAACCGCCAGGGAAAGCTCTCGACCGGCATGTTGTGGGCCGAGGCGACGAGGAGCACGCGCTTGAAGTACGCCCGGTCGGCGAGCTCGTGCAACCGCTCGACGTACTTCGTCCGCGTCGTCGAGAGGCTCATGTTCACGATCGGGAACCCCTGCTCGATTGCCCAGCCGAGGCCGTGCAGCATGATCTCGCCGCCGCCCTTGTAGCCGGCGCCGAGCACGCGGACGCTGGTCAGCTCGGCGTCCGGCGCCACCGCGCGGACCACGCCCGCGCACGCCGTGCCGTGGCCGCAGAGGTCGCCCTCGTCGTCGTCGATCACCTGGAGCGCGCCGTCCTCGCCGCGGACGACGGCGACCGACCGGTCGACGCCGCCCACGAGCGGATGGTCGACCTCGACGCCGCTGTCGAGGATGCAGACGCGGACGCCCGCACCGGTCGAGCCCCCCCACGCCCACTCCCGCGTCACCTGCTCGGGCAGCGTCCCCGGCACGCGGATGCGGTCGACCGCCTCCGCCGGAAGGCTCCAGGCAGGCAGCTCCTCGTCTTCCTCGTACTCGTGCAGCTCGACGGCGGTCATCGCACGCCGATCATCCCACACGTCAGTCGGAGATCAGTACCGGCGTGCCGAGCGGGACCGTCCGCATGAGCCAGCGGACGTCGGTCTCGCTCGCGTGCAGGCAGCCGGCCGAGACAGCGGCCCCCCGGCCCGACCCCGCATGGATGGCGACGTAGTAGGTGATGCTGCGGTTCCAGCCCGGGGGAAGCCGCGGCTGGCGCGCCGTCAGGGCGAGGATGCAGCAGCCGAAGGCCGGGCCGAAGGGGCCCGTGAGCTTCTCCGCAATGGCGAAGCGGCCCGTCGGGGTCGGCGAGTCGGGCGCCCCGATCCCGACCGGGATCGTGTGCACGAGCCGGCCGCCCTGCAGGACGTCGAGCTCCCGTCGCGCCAGCGAGGCCCGCAACTCCCACCGCACCGGGTGGACGGCGACGTCGCGCCCGAACTTCACCCAGGCGAAGTGCCCGTTCGGCAGCGCCTCCGCGGTGACCTTCACCCAGGAGCCGCGCACGCCGACCACGCCGAGCACGAGCGGGCCGCCGAGCGGGCCCCGCGAGCCGAGGCGAACGAGAGCCTTCCCGCGCGGCGCGGCGCGGAGGACGACGCTCTGGCCCAGCGGCCGCGCGGCAAGGCTCGCCGCGACGCCGTCCTGCGGGGCGCCGACGTGAGACGCGGCGGCGACGGCCGCGGCGAGATATGCGATCAGCCCGTGAGCCATGCTTGTGGAATTGTGCCGCAGTGCGCGTCCGCGATCTGAACTGGTTCCAGCTCGAGGACTACCTGCGCCGTGACGACCGCATCGTGCTCCCGATAGGTTCGACGGAACAGCACGCCTACCTCTCCCTCGAGACGGACAACATCCTCGCCGAGCGCGTCGCCGCGGAGGCCGCGGAGCCGCTCGGCGTCCCCGTCCTGCCGGTGCTCGCCTACGGACTCACGCCGAGCTTCGGCGCCTATCCGGGTTCGCCGACGCTGCGCGCCGGGAGCCTGGTCGCGGTCGTGCAGGACCTGCTCGACTCCCTCCGCTCCCAGGGCTTCCGTCGGATCCTGATCGTCAACGGGCACGGCGGCAACGCGCCCGCCGACGCGGCGCGGCGTGAGTGGGGCGCCGCGCACGACGACGCGGAAGCCCTCTTCCACAACTGGTGGGTCGGGCCGAGGGTCTGGCAGCTCGTGCAGGAGCTCGACCCGGGCGCGAGCCACGCCTCGTGGATGGAGAACTTCCCCTGGACGCGGCTGCCCGGGGTCGAGCTGCCCACCGAGCGGAAGGAGCCGCTGCCCCAGCCGCTGCCGGCGGCGCCGGCCGCGATGCGCGAGGCGGCCGGCGACGGGCAGTACGGCGGCTTCTATGAGCTGCCCGACGAGGACGTCCTCCGCGTCTGGGCTGCGGGCGTCGAGGAGACCCGCGAGCTCCTCGAGCGCGGCTGGCGCAGCCGAGGCCGTCTGAGAGGATCCCGATAGGTCTTCCGGTCTCCGAGGAAGGAGGAAGCCCATGCGGCTCCGGCTCCTGTCGACGCGGGCCGACGTTCTGGATCGGCGGCACCGTCACCGATCCGAACAGCCGCTTCGGCCAGGCGTTCCGCGAGCTCCACTTCTATCCCAACAGCCGCACGACGAACTGCGCCGCCGGCGGGGGCTACAACGTCGTCTACTCGGCGAACACGTACACCGCCTGCTCGCCGGTCTGGGGCGGCTACTGCAAGATCGTGACCGGCGTCCCGAGCGGAAGCAGGTGGGCGAGCCGAACGATGTCGCGATTCCGAAGGCGGATGCAGCCGTGGCTGACGCTGTGGCCGATGCTGCCGTGCTCGTCGGTTCCGTGGATGCCGATCTGCCCGGGGCCGCCGCCGAAGTGGTAGAGCACCTTCGAGAAGGCTGACGTTCCGAACGCATATGGGCCGTAGGCGCCGTTCGGGTTCGGCTGCTTCAGCAGCTCGACGATGTAATAGCGGCCGGTCGGAGTCGGCAGCACCGAGCGGCCGACCGCGGCGGGGAAGCTGGCCGCGACTCGGCCATCCTTCTTCAGCACCAGCCTGTGCGCCTTGAGGCTCGCCTCGAGGCTGTAGGGATTCCACGCCAGCGAGACGTTCCGGTCCTTGACCCAGCCGGTGGCCCCGTCCGGCCGAATGGGCAGGAGGACGTGCTCCCAGCCTTGGCTGCGTGACTGCACGAGGAAGACGAGCGGTGCCCCGACGGCGGTCGGATTCGAGAGCCGCGCGAACGGATGGGCCGCGGACGGCGAGCGGTAGACCGGCACCGAGCGCGTGACCGCCGTCGCCACGATGCTCTCGCCGGGGTGCTGCCGAACATGGCGGACGGCCGCCTCCGTATGCGGCTGGAGCGAGACGGTCGACCCCGTCTCCAGGGTCGGCCTCGTCGCGCCGCCGCAGCCGGCGGCGAGAAGACCGCCGGCAACGACGACGAGAACGAGGAGCCGTCGCGAGACGGCTCCTCCGGTCATTCGTTGTGAGAGAGGTTCCAACTCTCGGTCAGTCGATCTCAGCCGGTGAAGTTCGCAGCGCCGACCACCGGGCTCGCGGGCCCCGCGGTGCCGTTCACCGAGCCGGCCCCGTTGTGCTGGGCGCCGAGGACGCCACCCGTGCTCGAGTGGTTTCCACCTGCGCTCGAGTTGCTCGCCTTCGCGCCGGACTTCACCGCCACGGCCCCCGCGACGTGCCCGGAGGTGCTCGCAGACGTCGAAACCGACGCGGAGGTCGACGTGGACGTCGAGGTGCTCGTCGTGCTGCTCGTGCACGACGCGCTACCGCGGTGCGCCTTCAGCGCGTGCACGTCCACGGCGTGCTTGCTACCCGGGCAGAGAACCGCCTTGTGCGGCTGGCTATTCCCCGGCCCCTTGAGGATGGTCGACGCGCCGGCGCCGTTCTTCATGGCGATCTGGCCGGCGGTCTGGCCGTTGCCGTAGAGCTTCGTCCGGTTCGACGCGGCAGCAGCGCTCGTGTTCTTCTGCGAGTTGGTGACCGCGCTGGCCTTCACGCCGGCCGCCGTGGACGGGCTCGCGGAAGCCGAGCCCTTGGCCTGGCTCGTCGCCTGGCTCTTCGCCTGGCCGGGCGGAGCTCCGTGCGGGTTTCCGGCGAGCGCAACGCCGCTCAGGATCGTCGCACCGAGCAGTGAGCCGACGGCCACGGTCAGGTGCCTTTTCTTTGTCTTCATCGACGTCTCCTTACCGCAGTGGTCATATCCCGCGGTTAAACGGCGGAGCGCGGCGAAGAGATACGAGTTGCAAACCAGTCGTTACACGCTTTTGAGTGGTACTCAGCGAGCGTGGTCGCGGAGCCACGCCGCGAAGGCGCGTGCCTGATCCACTGCACTGGTCCCGGTCGGAGCCGGCGAGACCGCATGAGGCGTGCTCGTCGTTGGCGGCGTGCTTCCGCCCCTGCCCAGAGCGACGGCGAGCACGAGCCCCGCCAGGCCCGCCGCGCCGAGCCCCGCGACGGCGGCCAGCCGTCGGGTCCTCCGCCGGTGGCGCATCCGGCCCGAGGACACGGCGAGGATCTCGGTGGCCCGCTCTCTGGGGTCGGCCGGCAGGGGCAGTGTCTGTGCCTCCGCTGCGACGGGGGCGAGCCGACGGGCGAGCGCCGCGGCAGACCGCGGCCTGTCCTCCGGCCGCACCGCGAGACACTCGGTCACTACCGCGACGAGCGTCGGAGGAGCCCCGGGAGCGCGAGCGGCGACGTCCGGAGGATCGAAGCCGCCCTCGGCCCCGAGGTCGGCGAGCGTCGAGGCGCTCCGCGGAAGCTCTCCCGTGAGCAGCTCGTAGAGCACCGCGCCGACGGCGTAGATGTCCGCGGCGGCGGTGACCTGCTCCCCGCGCGCCTGCTCCGGGGCGAGGTAGCCGACCGTGCCGAGGACGGTGCCCTCGACGGTGAGCCGGGTGCCCTCGTGACCGACCGCGATCCCGAAGTCGCCGAGCTTGAGCACGCCGTCGCTGCCGAGGAGGAGGTTCTGAGGCTTCACGTCGCGGTGCACGAGCCCGGCGGCGTGGGCGGCCGCGAGCGCGGCGCACATCTGGACGCCGAGCGTCGCGACCTCGGCCGCCGGGAGCGGCCCGTGCCGGGCGACGAGCTCGGCGAGCGTCTCCCCCTCGACGTACTCCATGGCGATGAAGGGGCGGCCCTCGTCCACGCCGACGTCGAAGACCCGCACGACGTTCGGATGCGCGAGGCGCGCCGCGAGGCGCGCCTCGCGGACGAAGCGCCGCCGCAGGTCCTCGTCCCGGGCGAGGTTCTCGGCCAGCCGCTTCAGCGCCACCGGCCGATCGAGCTCGCCGTCCTGGGCGAGGTCGACGGTGGCCATCGCGCCGTGGCCGAGCGGCCGGACGAGCTCGTAGCGGCCGGCGACGAGCGACATGCTCATCGCCGGTCCTCCTCGTGGCCGTCGTGCTTCTTGTGATGCGGCGGCTCGTGTCGCTTGTGGCCGGGCCGTTCGGGGCCCTTCCGGGGCCCGCCGAGGGTCACGGTCTGCGGCGGCACAGTGCAGGTGATGCGGTCGGCGAGGGCGTTGGCGCTCTGGACGAGCGGCTTCTGGAGGCGGGCGGGCACCCTGCCTTCCTGCGCGATGATCTGGTCGCGCAGGGAGGAGGCGAGCTGCGATGCCCGGCAGCTCCGGCCCGCAGCGGCGGCGGTCGCGACGGCCGACGCCCGCTGCGCCCAGGCGTCGGCGAGCGCGCGCGGCAGCCCGCGGTCCGCCTGCGGTTGCCTCCCGGCGCCTCCGCAGCCCGTTGCCACGAGGACGACGAGCGCCGCCACCGAGAGGATCCTCAACACCTTGCCGCTTCTACCCGCCATAGGCTCGGGCGTAGCGTCGCATTTCCCAATTCCGGTCCGAAACAGTTAAAGTCTTGTTAATGCCGATGCTTCACGGTTGTGGGTTCCCGGGGTGCTCGACCTTCACGTTGAGTACCTACTGCGTCGAGCACGAGCTGCTCACGCGCGCCCTGAAGGAGTCGG
>JBJMKE010000089.1:0-11735 GCA_045806005.1 Gaiellaceae bacterium | reverse complement strand
GAGCGTGACCGGCACGGCGTCCATCCAGTGCGTGCGGCCCGACTTGACCACGTCGTCGAACTCCTTCGCCTTCGCCTCGAGCGAGCCGGCGAGCCGGTCGAGCGCGGGCAGCAGGTCCCGCGTGATCTCGTCGAGCGCCGCGAGGTGGACAGCCGACGGGAAGACGTCGTTCGAGGACTGACCCATGTTGACGTCGTCGTTCGCGTGCACGTCCTCGCCCGCGAGCGTCGCGATCACCTCATTCGCGTTCATGTTCGAGGAGGTGCCCGAGCCGGTCTGGAAGACGTCGATCGGGAACTGGTCGTCGAGCTCGCCGTCGGCGATCCGGGCGGCGGCGGCAGCGATACGCTCCGCCTTGTCGTTGTCGAGCAGGCCGAGCTCGGCGTTCACGCGCGCGGCGGCGCCCTTGATCCGGCCGAGCCAGCGTGCGACGGGCGCCGGGATCGGCTCGCCCGAGACCGGGAAGTTCGCGACGGCCTTGGCGGTCTCGCCGCCCCAGAGCTCGCGCTGCACCTCGGTCTTCGCCATCCAGGCGAGTGTAGGCACGCGCAGGCGGCCGCCGTAGGGGAGAACTACGCGACTGACGGGAGCCGGCGCTCGGCGCGTGCCGGCTTGCCGGGCTTGCGGCTCTCGGCCTCGGTCACCTCGAGCACGGGAGCCCAGCCGAGGTAGCCGCACTCGGGGCACTCGGGCGACTCGAAGTGCTTGAAGCGGTCGCGGCGGGCGACGCGGGAGGTCCCGCAGCTGAGGCACTCGACGACGAGGGACTCCATGCCCGGTGGATCGGCGGGGGAGCCGCCGAAGCGGCTCCCCCGTCCGGGTGAACTAGCGCCCGAGCTCGGCCTTCAAACCGCTAGCCGCCGGCTGCCACTCGCTCGGCGGCGGCGAGGAGGTCCTCCCAGGAACAGAATTTGACGCGCGGCCGCCCGCCTTTCTCCCCGGCGGCACGCTCGGCCTCGTCGATCGCGCGCCAGCCGTCGTACTCGACGACCCGGGCTCCACGCTCCGCCAGCAGCGCGTCGACTGCCGCGGCGGTCGCGGCAGGCTTGGGCTCGAGCCGGCCGGCCGCGGCGTCCTCGAGCAGGAGCTCGACGGTCTCGGTGGCGTCCTTCTTGTTCGTGCCGATCACGCCGGTCGGGCCGCGCTTGATCCAGCCGGCGCAGTAGACGCCCGGCTCCACGCGTCCCCCCTCGTTCGGGATCGTGCCGCTGCGCTCGTCGAACGGCACGCCGGGCAGCGAAACACCGTGGTAGCCGACGCTGCGGAACACGAGGCCGCAGGCCAGCGTCTCGTGCTCCTCCGTCGGCACCGCCCGCTCGTTCGCGTCGAGCTCGTTGCGGACGAGCTCGATCCCCTCGACGCGCTCGTCGCCGAGAATCGCGACGGGTGAGTGGAAGAAGCGAAAGACGACGCGGCGCGGCTTCCCCTCGGGCTCGCGCGCCGCGAACTCGTGCAGGACCGCGAGGTTGCGCTCGGAGTTCGTGTCCTTCGGCTCGGCGCCTGCGAGGTCGGCCGGGTCGACGATCACGTCGGCGCCGGCGAGGTCACCCATCTCGTGCAGCTCCGGCGTCGTGAAGGAGGCCTGCGCGGGACCGCGCCGCCCGACGACCACGATCTCCCGCAGAGACGAGCCCGCGATGGCCGCGATCGAGGCGTCGGTCGCGTCCGTCGGGGCGAGCTCCTCGTGCGTCAGGGCCAGCATGCGCGCGATGTCGAGGGCGACGTTCCCGTTCCCGATCACGACGGCCCGCTCGACGTCGAGCCCGAACTCGAGCTGCTGGTAGTCGGGGTGACCGTTGTACCAGGCGACGAACTCCGTGGCCGGCCACGATCCGGGCAGGTCCTCGCCCGGGATGCCGAGGCGGCGGTCGGTCTGGGCCCCGACCGCGTAGATGACGGCGTCGTAGAGGCGGGCGAGGTCCTCGTGGTGGAGGTCGCGGCCAAGCTCGACGTTGCCGAGGAAGCGGAAGCCCGGCTGGTCGGCGATCCGCTCGAAGGCGCGCGAGACCGTCTTCAGCTTGGGATGGTCGGGCGCCACGCCGAGCCTGACCAGCCCCCACGGCGTCGGCAGCCGCTCGATCATGTCGACCTCCGCGGGCGGGTCCGCGGACAGCAGCGCACCCGCGGCGTAGAAGCCGGCAGGCCCCGATCCCACGACCGCAACGCGCATTCCTGCGCCGACTCTAGTCGGCCCTAGTCGTGCTTTCCGGGGTACCGGTCCTCGAGCGTGAGCATCACGCGGCGCAGGAGAGCGTTGAGCTGCTCCTTCTCCCGAGCGGTCAGCGCCTCCGCGAGCAGAGCCTCCTTCTTCCCCTGGATGCCCATCGTCTGCTCGTGCTTCTGCCGGCCCTTGTCGGTCAGCTCGACGATCACGCTCCGCCGATCGTCGGGATCGCGGAGCCGGCGCACGAGCCCCTCCTTCTCGAGGGCGTCGAGCCGGCTCGTCATGGCGCCGCTCGTCAGGTCGGCGCGACGCGCCAGCTCCCCGGCCTTGCGGCGGTGCGGCTCGCCTGCCCAGCGCAACGCCGTGAGCACGTGCCAGTCGCTCATCGTGAGGCCGAGCTGGTCGAGCGTCTCGTGGTGCATCCGCTTGATCCGCCGGTTGATGCCCTGAACCCGTTCGACGATCCCCTCCACCGTCAGATCGAGATCGGGAGGAAGGTCTGCGCCGATCTCGTCGAGGAAGGAGTCGACGTGGTCCTGCCCGCTCTTCCTCCGCCTGGGCACGTGGGAAGTGTTCACGAAATTCCTCTTGACGTCAAGATACCTCGATTGCTAGTTTCTTGTTATCAAGATACTCGACATCAAGGAGGAGGCCCGCCACGTACCCGTCAGACCCGCACTTCGCTCGACTCGCCCACGAGGACCGCATGGCGCGGCTCCGCGCAGCCGCGTCCTCACCCCTACTCAGGAGGACAGGATGGCTGCGACTCAGACCGCATACGGCGTCGTCTCCCTCGGCGAACGGCTCGCCGAAGCCGAGGACGACCGTGGCCGCGTCTCGCTCCGCGAGGATCTCGACATAGGGGCCTTCGGCGTCAACGCGATCTACCAGCGCAAGGCCGGCGAGGACATCATCCGGGAGCACCACGAGGCAGGCCCGGGCGGCGACAGGCACGAGGAGCTGTACGTCGTCGTGCAGGGCTCGGCGACCTTCACCGTGGACGGCGAGCAGGTCGAGGCCCCGCAGGGGACGGCGATCTTCGTCCGCGAGCCCGGCGTGCTGCGGGCCGCGGTCGCCACGGCGGCCGACACGATAGTCCTCGCCGCGGGCGGGCCGCGCGACCACGGCTACCGGCTCACGCCCGCAGCGTCGGCGGTGGGCTTCTGGCCTGCCTACCGGGACAAGGACTACGCCGCCGCGCTCGAGGCGACCAAGCGAGGCCTCGAGACGTATCCCGGCAACGCCTATCTGCTCTACAACGTCGCCTGCATGGAGTCCCTGCTCGGCAACGACGACGCCGCCCTCACGGCCCTCGCCGAGTCGGTCGCCCAGTGGGAGCAGTACAAGGAGCAGGCGCGTAACGACGACGACTTCGCGTCGCTCCGCGAGGACCCGCGCTTCGTGAAGCTCGTCGGTTGAGGTGAGAGGTGCCTAGGGGGCGCAGCCACCACTGACGCGCTTGCGCGTCAGTGCGAGCAAGCAGAGCCGCAGCCGGCTGCGTCCTCGGGCGCTTCGCCCTCGGCCACCTGGAACGAGTGGCCGCAGCCGCAGGAGGAGACGGCGTTCGGGTTCTCGATCTTGAACCCGGACTCCTGGATCGTCTCGAGGTAGTCGACCCGTGCGCCCATCAGGTAGGGGGCGCTGAAGGGATCGACCACGACGGTGACGCCCTCGCACTCGAACTCGTGGTCGCCCTCCTGGGCGCCGCGGTCGAAGCCGAGGCCGTACTGGAAGCCCGAGCAGCCGCCGCCCTCGATCGCGACCCGCAGCACCGACACGTCCTCCTCGCCCGCCATCAGGTCGCGGATCTTCACCGCCGCCGCAGGCGTCAGCGAGACGATGCTCTCGGTGCGCTCCTGAATCTCCATCCGGGTCGCATCGTAGCAACGCGCCTCCCGCGCACCCGGTCGCGCACCCCTCGCAGAACCCCGACTTTGTAACAGCTGTGGCACGCACGGCTACGGCGATTCGGTACCCGCAAGTGCGGCCGCCACCACGTTGATAACGTCAGCCGTCGCTTGGGTAAGCAGAGGCGGGAGAGATGCTCGACAGCTGGCTGCCATTCCTGATCTACGGGCTGCTCGCGCTGGTGATACCGGCGTCCATGATGTGGATGTCGTTCAAGTTCTCGCAGCGGCCGGCCCGCCGCACGCGCGCCCGCCGGGTGCCGTTCGAGTCGGGTGTCTCGACCGGGCCGCTGCCGCGGCAGCGCTTCAGCGTCAGCTTCTACCTGACGGCGATGCTCTTCATCGTCTTCGACATCGAGATCGTCTTTCTCTATCCGCTCGCGGTGCAGCTCCACGCGCTCGGCTGGTTCGGCTTCGCGGAGCTGGCCTTCTTCATCCTCATCCTCCTCGTCGCCTACGTGTACATCTGGCGGAAGGGCGCGCTGAACTGGTGACGCTCGGTGGCTGACGAGCCGACGCGCCTGCGCGACTACGGGCTCCAGTCGGAGCGGCTCCTCTGGCCGACGAAGGGGCCGTCGCGGTTCGAGGAGGAGCTCGGCGCCGAGGAGCTCGAGCGCGCGCTCGGGATCACGACGCTCGAGAAGGCGGTGCGCTGGGCGCAGACGAAGTCGATGTGGCCGGACACGTTCGGGCTCGCCTGCTGCGCGATCGAGATGATGTCGATCGTCTCGGCGCGCTACGACATCGCGCGCTTCGGGATGGAGGCATTCCGCTCCTCGCCGCGCCAGGCAGACCTGCTCATCGTCTCAGGCCGGGTCGCGCACAAGATGGCAGCGCCGCTGCGCCAGATCTACGATCAGATGCTCGAGCCGAAGTGGGTGATCGCGATGGGCGTTTGCGCGAGCTCGGGCGGGATGTTCAACAACTACACGATCCTCCAGGGCGTCGACCGCATCGTCCCGGTCGACATCTACGTCCCCTTCTGCCCGCCGCGGCCGGAGGCGCTGATGGAGGGGATCATCCGCCTGCACGAGGCGCACATGGCCGGCGTGCCGCCCGCGTACGAGCGCGTCGGAGTCGCTACGTGACGGCGTGGTCGCGGGTGCCGGGCTACGTCGCACACAGGGACGGGCCCGAGATGCCGAACGTGACTGTCGAGACCTCACGGCTGCGCGAGGCGTGCGAGCACGCGCGCGACGAGCTCGGCTTCGACATGTGCGTCGACGTGGTGGCGACGGACTACCTCGGCTGGGGAGGCAAGGGTGTCTCCGGCTACATCGGCACGGCGAGCGGGCGCGATCTCATGCACCCGATGACCCAGGGGCTGCAGGTGCTCCCCGAGCTGAAGCCGAAGCGGTTCTCGGTCAGCTACCACTTGCTCGCGCTGCGGCACGGCGCGCCACGCGTGCGGGTGCAGTGCTGGGTCGACGAGGGCGAGCACGTGCCGAGCGTCGTCTCGGTCTGGCCGACCTGCGACTGGCACGAGCGCGAGCAGTACGACCTGATGGGGATCGTCTTCGACGGGCACCCGAACCTCGAGCGGCTCCTGATGCCCGAGGACTGGGAGGGCCATCCCCTGCGCAAGGACTACCCGATCGGCGGCGAGCCCGTCCGCTTCACGGACGAGGAATGAGCGTAGGCTTGACGGAGCTCATCAGAGAGCGGAGGCGGCGGCTTTGCCGGCGCCGGGAGCGGGAATGAGCGCGACGACGGACCGCCCGGAGACGTACGAAGGCACGCGGATCCCGTCGCGCGTACCGACCATCCTCGACGTCCCCGACGACCTCACCCACGGCGAGGACGTGCTGCGGGTCAACTTCGGCCCGAACCACCCGTCTACGCACGGCGTCCTGCGGCTCATCGTCGACCTGCAGGGCGAGGAGGTCGTCGGCGTCTCGGCCGTGATTGGCTACCTCCACACCGGCTTCGAGAAGTCGATGGAGTCGAAGACGTACTGGAAGGGGATCACCTTCCCCGAGCGGATCGACTACGTCGGCTACCAGAACAACGAGCTCGTCTTCGTGCTCGCGGTCGAGCAGCTTCTGGAGCTCGAGGTGCCGACGAAGGCCCACTGGATGCGGATGCTGCTCTGCGAGCTCAACCGGATCCACTCGCACCTCGTCTTCCTCGGCACGTCGGCGCTCGAGCTGGGAGCCATTTCCATGTTCTGGTACTGCTTCCGCGAGCGGGAGATGATCCTCGACCTGTCCGAGCTCGTCACCGGGCAGCGGATGCACACCCGCTATTTCCAGATCGGCGGCCTGGCGGAGGACATCCCGAGTGGGTTCTTCCCGGAGTGCCGGAAGTTCGTCGAGTGGATGCCGCGCGCGCTCGACGACTACCGCGACATCCTGCACCGGAACGAGATCTGGCTCGAGCGGACGCGGGGGATCGGCGTGCTCTCGGCCCAGGACGCGATCGCGCTCGGGCAGACCGGCCCCAACCTCCGCGCGTCGGGGGTCGACTGGGACCTCCGCCGCGACGAGCCGTACCTCCACTACGAGCAGGTCGACTTCAAGGTGCCGGTCTATCCCAACGGCGACGTCTACGACCGCTACCGCGTGCGGATGGACGAGATGGAGGAGTCGACGCGGATCGTCCGCCAGTGCCTCGACCGGCTCGAGCGCATGGAGGGGATGCCGTGGATCGCCGACGACCGGAAGGTCGTGCTGCCGCCGCGCGAAGAGCTCCACACCTCGATGGAGTCTCTGATCCACCACTTCAAGATCGTCACCGAGGGCTTCCGCGTGCCCGAGGGCGAGATCTACGTCGCGGTCGAGTCGCCGCGCGGCGAGTCGGGCTGCTACCTCGTCTCGGACGGCGGCCCGAAGCCGTGGCGCGTGCACTTCCGGGCGCCGTCGTTCGCCGCCCTCGAGGCGACGGCGACCTGCCTCCACCACGCGCTCGTCGCCGACCTGATCGCGGTCGTCGGCTCGCTCGACGCCGTGATGGGGGACACCGACCGATGACGTTCTACGACGAGGTGCAGGAGATGCGGGCGCGGTACCCCGAGGGCTCGCGCTCGGCCGTCCTGCCGGCGCTGCGGCTCGCCCAGGAGCGGCACGGCTGGCTGTCTCGCCAGGCTCTCGAGGAGACCGCGGACGCGCTCGAGGTCACGCCCGCGTACTGCTATTCGATCGCGACCTTCTACGACATGCTCCACCTGGAGCCGGTGGGGCGGCACACGATCGACGTCTGCACGAACCTCCCGTGCGCGCTCTGCGGGGCGCAGAACGTGCTCGAGGCCTTCGAGTCGGAGCTCGGCGTCAAGGCCGGCGAGACAACCGCCGACGGGGAGGTCACGCTCCGCGCCGTCGAGTGCCTCGGCGGCTGCGGCTACGCGACCGTCGTCGCAGTCGACGACCGCTATCGCCAGCACGTCCGGGCCGAGACGGTGCCGGAGATCCTCGGGGAGCTCGATGGCTGAGCAGCACGAGGTCTTGCTGGCCGGGGCCGACGAGCGCGACCTGACGCAGCTCGTCGAGTACCGCGCGATCGGCGGCTACCACGGCGTCGAGAAGGCGCGGGCGATGAGCTCCGACGCGCTGATCGAGGAGCTGCAGCAGGCGAACCTGCGCGGCCGCGGCGGCGCCGGGTTCCCGATGGGCCGCAAGGCGTCGCTCATCGACCGCAAGAGCGCCAAGCCGAAGTACCTCGTCGTCAACGCCGACGAGTCCGAGCCGGGCGCCTTCAAGGATCGCGAGGTGATGGCCAGGGTGCCCCACCGCCTGATCGAGGGCTGCCTGATCGCCGCCCACGCGATCGAGTCCACAGACGTCTTCATCTACATCCGCGGCGAGTACCTCACGGAGTACGAGATCCTCGCCGCCGCCGTGGAGGAGGCCCGCGAGGCCGGCATCCTCGGCGACGTCACGATCACCGTCCACCGTGGCGCCGGCGCCTACATCTGCGGCGAAGAGACCGCCCTGCTCGAGTCGCTCGAGGGCAAGCGCGGCCAGCCGCGGCCGCGGCCGCCGTTCCCGCCGATCCAGGGCCTCTACGCCGCGCCGACGCAGATCAACAACGTCTGCACGATCGCGACCGTCCCGGTGATCCTCGAGCTGGGAGCCGAGGAGTTCGCGAAGACGGGCGCGCCGAGCTCCCCGGGGACGGCGATCTTCTCCGTCTCGGGCAACGTCGTGCGGCCGGGCAACTACGAGCTCGACCTCGGGACGCCGATGCGCGAGCTGATCTACGAGCACGCGGGCGGGATCGCCGACGGCCGCGAGCTGAAGGCCGTCATCCCGGGCGGCTCGTCCGTGCCGGCGCTGACGCCCGACCAGATCGACGTGCCGCTCGACTACGACTCGCTCGGCGCGATCGGGACGTTCTTCGGAGCGGCCTCGCTGATCGTGGTGGACGACCGCTGCTGCATGGTGCAGCTCGCCCTCCGCTCGACGAAGTTCTACATGCACGAGTCGTGCGGCAAGTGCACGCCGTGCCGGATCGGGACGCGCTGGATGGTGCAGATCCTCGAGTCGATCGAGAACGGCACGGCCTCGCTCGACGACCTCGAGCTGCTCGACTCGGTCGGCGACAACATCCTCGGCAAGGTCTTGTGTGCGCTCGGCGAGTTCGCCGTCTATCCGGTCGACAGCTACCTCCACAAGTGGCGCGACGAGTTCGTCGCCCACATCGAGCACGGCGGCTGCCCGTTCGAGGGCGCGTCCTCGCTCGAGGGGATCCTCGCCCCGTCCGACCAGCACGCGCACACCCCCGTTGGGCAGGAGGCGCTGGTGTGAGCACCGAGCTCGTGCGCGTCACGATCGACGAGCGCGACGTCCACGTCCCCAAAGGCATCGGGATCGTCGAGACGGCGCTCGCGGCCGGGGTCGAGATCCCAGTCTTCTGCTACGAGCCGCGGCTCGGGGCGCCGGTCGGTGCCTGCCGCATGTGCCTCGTCGAGGTCGAGGGGATGCCGAAGCTCCAGACCGGCTGCACGCTGACGGCGCAGGACGGCATGGTCGTGAAGACCGCACGGACCTCCGAGAAGGCGGCGCAGGGACAGCAGGGCACGCTCGAGTTCATCCTCGTCAACCACCCGCTCGACTGCCCGGTCTGCGACAAGGGCGGGGAGTGTCCCCTGCAAGACCTCACGTTCAGGTACGGGCCCGGCAACACGCGGATGAGCTTCGACAAGCTGACCTTCGAGAAGCCGATCCCGATCTCGCCGACGATCTCGCTCGACCGCGAGCGCTGCATCCTCTGCTACCGCTGCACGCGCTTCAGCGAGAGCGTCTCGGAGGACCTGCAGCTCATCGCCGCCAACCGCGGCGCGCTGTCGGTGATCACCACCTTCGAGGACCTGCCCTACAAGGGCGCGTTCACCGGCAACGTGACGGAGCTCTGCCCGGTCGGGGCGCTGCTGCCGACGCAGTACCGCTTCGAGGGGCGGCCGTGGGAGATCGTCGACGTGCCGACCGTCTGCGGCCTCTGCCCCGTCGGCTGCAACGTCTACGCGACGGTGCGCGAGGGGAAGGTCAAGCGGATCCTCTCCCGCAACCACCCGGAGATCGACGAGGGCTGGATCTGCGACAAGGGCCGCTTCGCCTACACGCACCTGCGCGCCGAGGACCGGCTCACACAGCCGCTGCAGCGGGTGCGCCGGCGCGGTCTCGAGGCGGTCTCGTGGGAGCAGGCGGTCGAGGAGGCCGAGCGGCTGCTGCGCGCCGCGCGCGGCCGCGTCGTGACGGTGCTCTCCGGCTCGGAGACGGTCGAGCAGGCGTATGCGCTCGGGAAGCTGCTTCGCGTCGGCCTCGACTCCCACCAGGCGACGCTGCCGGAGGAGATCTCGGGCGGGCTCGACGCGTACCGGCTGCCGCTCTCGGCGATCCGCGACGCCGACGCCGTCGTCGTGCTCGGCGACGTCCCTGTCGTCGAGCGCGCGCCGGTCGTCGACCTCTGGATCAAGGCGGCGCGCCGCAACGGCGCCCGCATCCTCGTCGACGCCGAAGATCCCGCGGTCGCCGAGGCGGAGCGCGTCGTCCTCGTCTGGTCGGGCCCAGGCGGCCGCGGCGGCGCGACGGTGGCGCAGGTCGCCGAGAGGCTCGGCCTCGCCGGGCGTGAGGGGTGCGGAGCCTTTTACCTCCCCGAGACGCCGAACGGCCGCGGCGTCGCCGACGCCTGGGCGGCCTGCTGCGACGAGGAGGGGCCGGAGCTGGACTCGATCGGGCTGCTCGTCGTCTCGGGCGACGAGGCGGCCGCCGACGAGAACGTGCGCGCGCTCGCCGAGCAGGCCGACGCGGCCATCGTCACCTCGATGTACGGCGGGCTGGCCGCCGGCTGGGCCGACCTCGTCCTGCCGGGCACGGCCTACCTCGAGCGCGACGGCACCTTCTTCAACCTCGAGGGCCGGCTGCAGCGCCTGCGCCGGACGGTCGAGCCGCCCTGCCCCGACGAGCTGGAGTGGATCGCGGACCTCGCAGCGCGCTTCGGCGTCGACGTGGCGCCGTACGCGGCCGGCGTCTTCGCCGAGGTCTCCGAGCGGGTCTACGGCGGGCTCGCGTTCGGGGAGGTCGGCGAGCGGGCGCCGCTGCGTGTCTACCCCGAGGCGCCGGAGCACGTCTCCCGCCAGGCACTGCCCGCGGCGGAGCCGAAGCCGCGCCGCGGCCAGATCCGGCTCGTCGCCTACAAACCGCTCTTCTCGGGCGCCGCGGTCGAGCGCGTCGCCGAGCTCCAGTTCCAACGGCCGCAGCCGGAGCTCGAGCTCTCGGCCGACGACGCGCGGCGGCGCAGGATCGCGACCGGCGACTTCGTCACCGTCGGCTCGAACGGCAGCGCGATCACGCTGCCGGCGCGCGTCAACCGGCGGCTGCGCGCGGGCATCGCGCGCGTCGCGATCGAGCACGCGAACGGCCTCGGCGGCATCGTCGAGATCGAGAAGGCGGAGACGGAGGTGCCGGCGTGAGCCAGGAGCCCTGGTGGATCGCCCTGATCGAGGCGATCGTGATCGTCAACCTCGTCCTCGGCCTCTTCGCCTACCTGACGCTGATCGAACGGAAGCTGATGGGCCGCATGCAGCTCCGCTTCGGCCCCAACCGCGCCGGCAAGTTCGGCCTCCTGCAGCCGATCGCCGACCTCGTGAAGCTGGTGCGGAAGGAGGCGTTCTCGCCCGCGGCCGCGATCGACCTCCCCTACATCCTCGCGCCGATCGTCTCGGCCTTCACCGCGATCGCCGCCTTCGCGTTCATCCCGTGGGGACCCGGCTGGACGGTGAACGGCTGGCACATCAACGGCGAGATTGCGAACGTCTCGATCGGCCTGATCGCGATCTTCGCGCTCGGCTCCGTCGGCATCTACGGCTTCATCGTCGGCGGCTGGGCGTCGGAGTCGAAGTTCTCGATCCTCGGCTCGATGCGGACCTGCGCGCAGCTCGTCTCGTACGAGGTCTCGCTCGCGCTCAGCGTCCTCGGCGTCGTCATCCTCGGCCGCTCGCTCAACCTCCCCGAGATCGTCGAGCGGCAGGGCTCGTTCCTGCCGTACGCCGTGCCCCAGTTCATCGGGCTGCTGATCTTCTTCATCGGCGGGATCGCGGAGACGAGCCGCGCCCCGTTCGACCTGCCGGAGGCCGAGCAGGAGCTGGTCGCCGGCTACCACACCGAGTACTCGGGGATGCGCTGGGGCCTGTTCCAGATGGCCGAGTACATCAACCTGATCACGCTCTC
>JBJMKE010000088.1:0-7874 GCA_045806005.1 Gaiellaceae bacterium | reverse complement strand
TGCGCCCGCTGCTCGAACGGGCGCGGAAGCGCTGGATCGCGGCCAACATGCGCGTCACGCGCAATCGCTGACTCGCCAGGAACAGCACGCTCGCCTGGGCCGGTGTTCCGGAATCTCACCTGGTGAACCGACGCAGGAAGTCGCGAGGGTAGTAGTAGCGACGCGGGTAGACCTGAACGCTGACGCGTGGTGGTGAGAGTACGGCTCACCACGCCGGTACCCGAAGTCGACTCGCACGACTCCTACGACGGTTCCATTCTCGCCACCGGCTGCCGCAGCTAACCACTGCACATCGTTGTGCCTGCATGGGAACCAAGTCGCGGGATAGCCGGGCTGCAGACCTGCTGGGCGTACCACGCGAGTCGAGGCGGATCGGCGTCGTCGATGTCGCTTGAAGACGGGACATCGTCGGCGCTCGACGCAATCGACTTCTGCATGAGCCCCGACCAGCGAGTGAGACGGATCTCGATCGGCGTTCACGGCTGATCGACGCTCGCCTGGACCAATGTTCAGGACTGATCCGGGAGCCGCCTATGCTGGGATCGTGGTGAGGGAGGGCAGAAGCGAGGACTTCGCGGCCGCCGCTGAGCTGTTGAACCGTGTCTGGCCGTACCGCGTCGGATCTGAGCGGAGTCTCCGACATGCGTCTGACGCGGAGCCGCCGGACGCGCACCGCCGCTATTGGGCGGCCGAAGACGACGGCAAGTTTGCCGGCTGGGCGACGGCGGCAATCGAGGACCAAAGCGCCGAGCACCCTGGCTTTTTGCAGGTCAGTGTTGCGCCGGAGTCACGCAACGGCGGCCTTGGGACGGCCCTCCTCGAGCGCTGCGATGCTCACCTAGCCGACCTCGGCGTCACAACGGTGCACGCGAGCACGACTCCGGAGGTTGCGTCGCAGAGGCTCGCCACCGGACACGGCTTCCGCCATACCAACACCACTCGGATCTCCGGCGTCGACCCACGCACAGTCGAGCCCTGCAGGGCGCCGCCCGGCGTCGATCTCCTTCCACTCGCCGGGCTCGACCCACGCAAGGTGTATGAGCTTGACGCCGAGGCGATGCTGGACGTCCCCGGCGAGGTTGCGATGGACGAAGTCTCGTTCGAGCAATGGCTCAAGGACTACTGGCGTGAGCCGGATACCGACCTCGAAGCAAGCGTCGCCGCCGTTATCGGTAATAGGCCTGTCGCGTTCTGTCATCTTCGTATCGGCCCGGGCGGCCGGGCAGTCACCGAGATGACAGGCACGCTGCGCGAGTTCCGCGGCCGCGGCCTCGCCCAGCTGGCAAAGCGCGCGACCCTCGTGAACGCCGCCAAACGCGGAGTCGAGCTCGTCTCCACAGAGAACGACGAAACGAACGGGCCGATGCTCCGGGTCAACGAGAAACTCGGCTATCGGCCCATCGGCAGCACACTCGCGTGGTCGCGGCCCTGAGCGAGGCCGCTCGCCTGGGCCAGTGTTCCGGAATGACCCTGAGCGACCTCTCTGTCGAGCGACGCGGCTGGAGGGGCGAGCGGATGCCCTAGCCGCCCGCGCCGAAGCCGTCGACGCGCTCCGGGCGGATCCGGATGATCACGCGTCTCTCGCCTGGGCCGAGGTAGGGGTACTTGTCCTCGCCCAAGTATTTCTTCGCGAGCATGTTTATGTGCTCTAGCGCGCCTGCCTCGACGAGCTCGGCTGTGCCGCTCACCATCACGTAGCCGCTCTGCTGGTCCTCCGCGGGTAGGACGGTGACGGTGGCTCGCGGATCGCGCTCGATGTTCTTGACCTTCGTCCTCCCGTAGGCGCTGTTGACGAGCACGTTCTCGCCGTCGTAATCGATCCAGACAGGCGTGGCCTGAGGTGATCCGTCGTCACGGATCGTCGCGATCACACCCCAGTTGCGATCGGTAAAGAGCCTCGCCTGCTTCTCGTTCAGTGTCGCCATCGACCTAGCCCCCTCTCGCATCGCCAGGCGTCCACCTCGGCCCGCCGCTACAGCCGCTGACAGCGGCCATCCCGGTCACGCTACTCGCAGCAACGTCGGCTGGGCCAGCGTCCTCCCGCCCGAGCGCGCGGCGGTTACGCCGTGGCCGGCAGGTACGGCGTCCAGCCGGTCGGGATCCGGGGCGCGGCGAGCTTGATGAACAGGGTCGGCGTCGGAGCGCGCGGCGACGTCCGGAGCGCCATCCCCGCCTGCTCGATCGTCCGGTCGCCCTTGCGCAGGTTGCACGGGGCGCAGGCGGTGACGACGTTCTCCCAGATCGACTCGCCCCCCTTCGATCTCGGGACGATGTGGTCGAGCGTCAGCCGCCCGTTGGTCGTGCCGCAATAGGCGCAGCGCCAGCCGTCGCGTGCAAACAGCGCACGGCGCGAGATCTTGCGCTGGATCGCGCGCGGCACGCGCACGTAGTGGATCAGCCGGATCACGTGCGGCCAGATGAAGCTGCCGGTCGAGGAGCGCAGCGGCTTGTCGAGGCGCTCCACGATCTCGGCCTTGCCCTTGTATACGAGCACGTGGGCACGCCGCACCGTACAAACGTTGAGCGGCTCGTAACTAGCGTTCAAAACAAGAACGTGCTGCAACTCGGGCGAAAAGTAGCAGCGGGGGAAGCCGCTACTCCAGCGATTTCATCGCGCGCTCGACGGCTTGCTGCTCCTCCGGCGACAGGGAGACCGCGGCGCGGCCGTCGTCGAGCTCCTTGATGTAGATGCGCGCGTAGTCCCGCCCCTGGATGGCGCTGAGGACGACGCCGGTGCGGGAGGCGTCGAGCAGGGCGACCGAGGCGGACTGGTGACCACCCGTGTTCTCGTAGGCGTCGTAGCGGACGACCGCGAGCCGGGACACGGTCGCATCGATGCGCCGCTCGAGCTGTCCCAGCTTCGCGGAGACCTCGTCGACCGAGCGGTGCAGGCCGTCGATCCGCCCCTGGAGCGAGACGGCGAAGTCCACGAGGTCGCCGCTGCCGCTCCGGAGCACGACCTGCTGCGCGGCCCGCATCCGGCGCAGCCGCGCCCAGAGGGCGAGGGCGAGCACGATCCCGGCGACCGCGACGGCGGCAGCCGCGATCGCTATCCAGCCGGCGACCGACGAGCTCAAGACCTAGCCTCCCGAGGGGAGGCTGAAGAAGACCGGATAGGTGGCGCTGTTATTGTCGAGCCGCTTCTCGCCCGGCACCTTGCCGATCTTGATGTGCACCTCGGCGCGGGCGCCGAACGAGGTCGGCGGCAGCTGGAGATTGCCGAACGAGACGGTCGCCTGCTGTTGCGGCGAGATCGACTTGACGGCCTCCTTCTTCGTCACGACGGGCTTGCCCGACACGATCACGGTGAGCGTGACCGGGACCTGGACCTGCTGGGAGTTGCCCGAGTTGAGGAAGGTGACCTTGAAGACGAGATCGGCGCCGACGTCCACGGTCGTCGGAGCCGATGTGCCGAGCTCCTTCGTGGCGCCGTTCGAGACGGCCTCGGTCTTCTGGAGCGCGCTCCCGTGGAGGCCGCTCACCTGCCCGGTGGGCGTGGTGGACTTCAGCCGCCCGTAGACCTCCCCGAACGAGTGCGGGCTGATCACGAGCGGGTTCGAGATGAACTGCGACGGCGGCGCGATCACTCCCCTGATGCCGAGCCTCGTCAGCAGCTCCGTCGCCGGCAGCTTGAAGAGGTCGGCCCACACGATGTCGCTCGCAGTGAGGGTCTGGGCCTGGGTCGCCAGCGAGTCGGCCACGTCCCCGGTCGACTTCGAGCCGGCCCGGGAGAGCGCATCGGCAAGCCCGGCAAGGGCGATCGCCCGCAACTGGAGCGTGGCGAGCACCTGCTGGTGCACTCCCTGCAGCGGGCCCGGCGGCCGCAGGCGCAGCGCCTCGTCGTAGTACTCCTGCTGCTGCCGCGACCAAAGCTCGAGCTTCGACTCGAGCCCACTGGTCGTGAGGCTCTGCGAGCCGAGCGTGTTCACGAACGCCGTGCCCGCCTGCGCCGAGGTCTGGGCGATGGGCCGGATGTCGTTCATGTACGACGCGTACTCGTCGTGCTGGCTCTTGCCCTGGCAGGAGCCGACCCAGAAGACGAGCCCGACCACGATCGCGATGGCGAGCGCCACGAACCCGGCCAGCCGCGCGAGCGCCACGGCCCCGGGAGGCGGCGCCGAGGGCCGCCGCGGGCCGCCTGTGCGCTGCGGCCTGACGCGCCGGCGCGGCCTGCGTGGCGACTCGAGCGTCTCCGTCTCGTCGAAGAACTCGACCTGCGTCTCGTCGTCGAAGCTGCTCATTCGCGCGCAAGCCTAACCCGCCGGGAAGGACAGTCCGACGCCGTCGCCAATCTGCGCAGAGCATGGGAGAGGCCGCCCCCGCGCTCACCGCCTCCGATCTCGTACTCGACCGCTACCGGCCGCTGAGGCCGCTGGGCAGCGGCGGGTCGGGCTCGGTCTGGCTCGCCCGCGACGAGCGAACGGGGCTCGAGGTCGCGCTCAAGATCGTCGCCCGGGAGGGGAAGGCCGCAGCGCGGGCCGAGCGAGAGGCGGCGGCGGCCGCGCATCTCCGCCATCCCGCCTGCCTGCGCGCCTACGGCTTCGCGCGCGACTCGCGCCACGTCTACATCGCGTACGAGTTCGTCCCGGGCCGCACTTTCCGCGAGGCGCTGCGCGAAGGCAGCCTTTGCGACGAGACGGCGGTCGAGGCGTGCGCGCAGGTGTGCGACGGCCTCGCCCACGCCCACGCGGCGGGGATCCTTCACCGCGACGTCAAGCCCTCGAACGTGCTGCTCGCCGACGGCGAGCACGTCTCGGCGCGCGTGCTCGACTTCGGTCTCGCCCGCATGATGTCCGAGGCCGAGACGCTGACCGAGCAGGGCGACGTGCCGGGCACGCTCGCCTACATCTCGCCCGAACGGCTGGCGGGGAACGAGGCGACGCCCGCCGCCGACGTCTGGGCGGTCGGCGTGATGCTGTGGGAGGCGCTCGCGGGGCGTCATCCGTTCTGGCGTGGCTCGATGCTCGAGACGGCGCGCGCGATCGAGAACGGAGCGCGGCCGCTCGGCGAGCTGCGGCCCGATCTGCCCAAGAGGCTGCTGCAGCTCGTCGACCGCGCGCTCTCGACGAGCCCCAGCAGGCGACCGCCGGCGCGGGAGCTTGCGGCCGCGCTGCGCGGGATGGGCTCCTCCGCCTCGACGGCGGAGCGGCCCCCGCTCGCGATTCCTCACGTCGACCTGGGCGCAGCCGCCGCGGCCGGTCTCGCCGCGCTCTTCGCCGGCTGGACCGCAGCCGTCCTGCCGTTCTATCCCGCCGGCTGGGCGTTCGGCCTCGCCGCGCTCGCCGCCGCGTCGACTCTGTACCGGGAGCGGGCAGGGCTCGCAGTCGCGCTCGCGGTGCCGTTCTTCCCGCTCGGCAACATCTCGCTCGGGCTCGCGTTCCTCTACGCCGTGCTCGCCGCCGCCTGGCTGGTCGTGGCCTGGGGGGAGCCGCGTGCCGGACTGCTGTTCGCGCTCGGGCCGCTGCTTGCGCCGGTCGCGGCGCTCGGCCTGCTTCCCCTCGCGGCGATCTGGGTGCGCAATCCGGGGCGCCGCGCCCTCACCGTCGCGCTCGCGGTGCTGACCGCGGCGATCTCCGCCGGGATCCGCCACGCCGCGCTGCCGCTCGTCGGCGGCGCGGCGCCGCGCGGCCTCGGCGTCGAGGGAGCGCGCGGGCCGCTCGACGTCGCGGGCTCGCTCGCCCACACGGCCGCCGCGCATCCACCGCTGCTCTTCGAGGCCGCGGCGCTGGCCCTCGTCGCGGCAGCGATCCCCTACGCGCAGGCACGAGGTCGCTGGGGAGCGGCGGGGGTCGGCGCAGCCATGATCCTGCTCACCGTGGCGGCGGTCCCGGAGGCGGCGGCGATCCCGCTCGTCCTCTCTGCGTGGGCGATTGCGACGTACACCGCGCTTCGTGCTCCTGACCAGGGGGTACCCTCACCGTCGTCCTGATGGTGCTGCGGGCGATTGAGCAAAGGCTGGAGCGAGTCTTCGAGGGCGTCTTCGGCCGCGCTTTCCGCACGAACGTCCAGCCCGTCGAGCTCGCGCGCAAGCTCGCGAAGGAGATGGACGACCACCGCTCGGCGTCGGTGCGGAACGTCTACGTCCCGAACGAGTACACGATCTACCTCTCCCCCGGCGACCGCGAGCAGTTCGAGGGCTACGAGAACTCGCTCGTGTCGGAGCTCGAGGAGTACCTCTCCGAGCATGCACAGCGCGAGAACTACGCGCTGCTCACGCCGCCGCGCATCCTGTTCGAGACCGACGAGGACCTCGGCGTCGGCGAGTTCGGGATCGCGACGCGGATGGCGCAGTACGGCCGCAAGGGCGAAGAGGGTCAGAACGCGCCGCCGGCCGCGAGCGCGCCGCCCGGTGCGACGATGATCTACAAGCCGAGGACACAGCCGACCGAGGCCGCGTCGCTTGCCGACCTCGGGGTCGAGCGGGAGGTAGCGGTGCTGAGCTGGAACGGGCAGCGGCGCGTGCTCGACAAGAAGCGTTCCGTTCTGGGCCGCTCACGCGACGTGGACGTCCAGATCGAGGATCCGAACATCTCCCGGCGCCACGCCGAGATCGTGCAGGAGGGCTCGGCCTACTGGCTCGTCGACCTCGGCTCGACGAACGGGACCGAGGTGGACGGCCGCCGCGTCCAGCGCGCGAGGCTCGACGACGGCTCGCGCTTCACCGTCGGCGAGACGACGGTCACCTTCTCGACCGAGCGGGAATAGGAGCCCGGTGCAGGTACTGGCCTCCAACACGGTCGCCGAGGTGCTCCTCGTGCTCAAGATCGCGTTCCTCGTCCTGCTCTACCTCTTCGTCGTGCGGGTCATCCGCTCGGCGGGACGCGGCGAGCGGACGGCGCCGAGCCAGGACAGCATGATCCTGACGCCGCAGGCCGCGGCCGCCGCGGGGCTCGGGCGCGGCAGCGGCTCGCGCAGGTCGTTCCTGCTCGTCGTGCAGCGCAGCCCCAGCCTCGGCGAGGGGGACGAGTTCCCGCTCAACTCGGCGCCGCTGACCGTGGGCCGCGGCGGCCAGAACGACCTCGTGCTCACCGGCGACGACTTCGCGTCGGCGCGGCACGCACGGATCGAGGTGCGGGGGGACGGCGTCTGGGTGCAGGACCTCGAGTCCACAAACGGCACGTTCGTCAACGGCTCCCGCGTCGCGGGGGCCCAGCGGCTGGATGCGGGCGACGTCCTGCGCGTCGGCGAGACCGACCTGCGGGTGGAGGCGGCGTAGCAATGCCTGTGGGCCGGTACGCGGTCGCGAGCGACACGGGGCGCAGGCGGCGCCGCAACGAGGACAACTACGTCGTCGCGCCGCCGCTCTTCGCGGTGGCCGACGGCATGGGCGGCGCGCAGGCCGGCGAGGTCGCGTCGCGCCTGGCCGCCTCGGCCCTCGAGGGCGCGGACTCCGACGGGCTGGACGGCCTCGAGCGGGTCGACGCGCTGATCCAGGAGGCGAACCGCCGCATCTACGACCGGGCCTCGACCGACCCCTCCGCCTCGGGCATGGGCACGACGATGACGGTCGCGCTCGTCGAGGGGATGACCGTCACGATCGGGCACGTCGGCGACTCGCGCGCCTATCTCGTCCGCGACGAGCGGATGGAGCAGCTCACCGACGACCACTCGCTCGTGAACGAACTGCAGAAGAGCGGCAAGCTCTCGGCCGAGGAGGCGCAGGCGCACCCGCAGCGGAGCGTGATCACGCGCGCGGTCGGCACCGATCCCGATGTCGACGTCGACGGCTTCACGATCGAGGCCGAGGAGGGCGACGTCTTCCTCATCTGCTCCGACGGGCTCACCGACATGGTCGAGGACGAGGAGATCCTCGAGCTCGTGCACCGCAACCGCGACGACCTCGACAAGGCGGTGGAGTCGCTCGTCGCCGCGGC
>JBJMKE010000087.1:0-31108 GCA_045806005.1 Gaiellaceae bacterium | reverse complement strand
CAGCCTGCGTCCGAGCGCGTCGAGCTTGTCGCGCAGCCTCTCGTAGCCGTCGAACCACGTGTAGCGCGGCAGGCGACCGTGGCCGGCCGGGCGTGGAGGCTCCGGGAGCCAGTAGCAGAGCGCGGCGGAGACGACCGTGCCCCCGCCCGGGAGCAGGGTCTCGGGATGGCACGACTCCTCCGGGCGGGCCATCGTGAAGCGCATGTCCGCGAAGAGCCCGCGCTCGCGCCGTTCGCGGATGTGACGCTCGGTCTCGGCGTACGGCTCGGCGCGTGCGGCGCCGACCGCGTCGAGCCCGAGCTCGCGCGCGAGAGCCTGGAGTTCGGCTTGGGTCATGCGGATAGTGTGCCGCGGTGCGCGCGGCTCGGATCCACGAGGACGGCGGCCCCGAGGTGCTGGTGCTCGAGGAGGCGCCGGATCCCGTCCCGGGCGAGGGCGAGGTGCTCGTCCGCCTCCACGCCTCCGCGCTGAACCACCTCGACGTCTGGATCCGCAAGGGCCTGCCGTCGGTGCCGAAGCCGCGCATCCTCGGCGCCGACGGTGCCGGCGTCGTCGAGGGGCTCGGCGACGGCGTGACGGGCTTCGAGCCCGGCGAGCGCGTCGTCATCAACCCGGGCATCGAGGTCGGCGACGGCCGGATCCACGTGATCGGGGAGCACGGCGACGGCACGAATGCCGAGCTGATCGCCGTTCCTGCGACGAACGTCCACCCCATCCCGGACGGCCTGAGCTTCGAGGAGGCGGCCGCCTTCCCGCTCGTCTTCGAGACCGCCTACCGGATGCTCGTGACGCGCGCCGGCCTGCGCGAGGGCGAGTGGGTGCTGGCGTGGGGAATCGGCGGCGGCGTCTCGACGGCGGCGCTCGCGATCGCCAAGGCGCTCGGTGCGCGCGTGCTCGTCACCTCGTCGAGCGACGCAAAGCTCGAGCGCGCGGTCGGGCTCGGCGCGGACGCGACGGTGAACCACGTGACCGGCGACGTGAAGGCCGCGGTGCAGGAGGCGACCGGGGGCCGTGGCGTCGACGTCGTGGTGGAGCACGTCGGCGAGGCGACGTGGCAGACGTCCCTCGCGGTCGCCGCGCCCGGAGGCCGGGTCGCCGTCTGCGGCGCGACGACCGGCCCGAACCCGCCCGCCGCTCTCCACCGAATCTGGTGGAAGCAGCTCTCGATCCTCGGCTCGACGATGGGCACCGGCGAGGACTTCGCAGCGGCCTACGAGCTCGTCGCGACCGGCCGCGCCCGGCCGGTCGTCGACGAGGTGTTACCGCTCGAGCAGATCCGCGCCGCACACGAACGGCTCGAGGCGGGCGAGCAGCTCGGGAAGATCGTCCTCAGCGTGCCGTGACGGCTACTCCAGCACCGGGGCGCCGGCGGCGAGATCCTTCTTGAGGCCGCGCAGCTTGAACGCGACAAAGATGTCCGTGATGCCGCGGCTCAGGGCGATGATCCCGACGTAGGCCACGAGGAGGATCACCGACTTCCGGAAGCTGCCGGAGACCCAGAACGCGAGGAAGACCTCGAGGATCCCGAGCACGAGCTGCAGCCACCAGATCTCGAGCTGCTCCTTGGCGATGAACGAGACCATGATGTCGTAGATGCCCTTGAACAAGAGGAACAGCCCCATCAGCGCCGCGAGCGTCGCGAAGGCGTTGTGCGGGTGCACGAGTGCCCAGACTCCAGCGATCACGAACAGCGTTCCGAGGATCGCGTGCACGATCTTCCATCCGGACGTCCAGAAGCCGAGCGACATGAATTCCGTCAGACCGGCGGCGATCGCGACGATCCCGAACAGGATCGAGACCACGTAGACGGTCTTGTAGTTCCCCTGGAAGACGATCAGCGCGAACACGAGCCACGCGATCCCGCCCACCAGGAACAGCCACCACTTGCCGGCGGCGTCCTCGACCGCCTCACGTGTGTCGAGTGCTAGGTCCATCGTGTCCGCTCCCGTTCGTGTCGGTTGCATCGAACAGCACCGCCGCGTTTCGGCGCTGCGAGCGCGAGTCCTGCCTAGCCGCCGTGCGGGAACCTCGACGCCTCGGCCGGTGTACCGAAGCTGAAGGGTGTCGACGAAAGGAAGCCCCATGCGCAGATTTCTCCTGCTTGCGACCGCCGGAGCGCTCGCGGCCTTGTTCGCGACGTCCCCGGCGGCGGCGAAGGGTCCCTCGACCGCCTCGCTGACCGGCCCGGGGCTCGACCATGCGTTACCGGTCAACGGCGACGGCGAGTCGGGGCCCGGCACGCCGCTCGGGTCGCTCGTCCAGTTCGGTGGGTACTTCCCCCAGATGTTCCTCGAGGTTCCGGACCCGACCATTCGGGCGCGACCGGCAGGCGACCTCGGCGCACGCTACCGCGTCGTGTATCGCGTGCCCGGCCCGAACGAGACCAGCACCATCGTCCAGGACGTCTATCCGTACGCGAAGACGCCGGTGACCTACATGCGTTCCGGTCAGCGCTTCTGGGACGTCAACCGCACCCACGGCGGCTGGTTCGTTGCCGGGCCGGGGCTCAAGGCGACCCTCGTCGCGGCCGGCCTGCCCGAGTCGCCGCCCTCGGCGGCTTCCGGCGGATCGTTTCCGTGGGCCTGGACGCTCGCCGGCGTCCTTGCCGTGGTCGTCCTGCTGGCCCTCGTGCTGCGCCGACGTCGCAGCGCGCGGCTCCGGATGCTGAGAAGCACGGCCTGAACGATGACAATCCGCCTATGCAGACACCGGGCGAGGAGGCGCTCGTCGAGCGGGCGTGCCGGGGCGACTCGCAGGCGTTCGAAGAACTCGTGCGCGCCTACCAGTCGCTCGCCTTCCGCACGGCGTTCGTGATCGCAGGGGACGCGGCCGACGCCGAGGAGGCCGCACAGGATGGGTTCGTCAAGGCCCATCGGGCGCTCGGCCGCTTCCGCCGTGGCGAGCCCTTTCGCCCGTGGCTGCTGGCGATCGTCGCGAACGAGGCCCGCAATCGCCGCCGCGCCCGGGGCCGACGGGCCGCGCTCACGCTGCGCGCGGCGGCGGAGCCTGGAGCGTCCCGCGAGGATCCGGAGGGAGCCGCACTCGGTAGCGAGCGCCGGGAGCGGCTCCTGAGCGCGGTCGAGGGGCTACGCGACGACGAGCGCGACGTGCTCGCCTGCCGCTACTTCCTCGACCTTTCGGAGCAGGAAACGGCCGCCGCGCTGGGGATCGCTCGCGGCACGGTGAAGTCGAGGACGCACCGGGCGCTCGCCCGACTGCAGGAGGAGCTGCGATGACCGAGCTCGAGCTCGAGCTGCGCGACCTCGCCGCGCACCTCGATGTTCCCCCCTCCCCGCCTCTACTCGCCCTGGTGCGTGCGCGCCTCGCCCGCCGCCGGCGCCGCCGTCGCGCGCTCGCTCTCGCGGTCGCGATCGGCGTCGTCGTGCTCGCGGTTGCCTTCGCCGTACCGGAGTCGCGCGCGTCGTTGCTCCGGTTCTTCCACCTGCGCGGCGCCACGGTGTCGCTCGTCGACAGGCTCCCAGCGCTCGAGAGCCGAGGGTCGCTGGGCCGGCCGATCCCGCTCGACGGCGCGTCCTTCCGCCTCCTCCTGCCGAGCGGGCGACGCCCCGCGGAGGTCTACGCCGGCGACGACGGCTACTGGCTCCGCTACCCCGGCCTGCTCCTGTTCGAGCTCGAGAGCGGTCCGGGAACCGAGATCCTCAAGAAAGCCGTGCTCGGTACGACGGACGTCGAGTACGTCGACGTGGACGGAGAGCCGGGCATCTGGATCGGTGGGCGCCACGCCGTCTACCTCCCGGGTGGCCCACCTCGCGCGGCCGGCAACGTGCTGATCTGGAAACACGGGCGACTGACCCTGCGACTCGAGGCGGCCGTCGGGCGCGAGCGGGCGCTCGCGATCGCACGAAGCGTCCGCTGACGCTCCGATGCCGTTCCAGAACCGAGTCACACCCTTGGGCGAGCTGATCGCGGCGCCGGAGCGCGGCCTCGTCTACGGCAACCGCGGCCGCCTCCACGACGAGCACGGGGTCATTCGCCGGCAGTGGCAGGTGAAGCGCTGGATCTCCTGCCGCCTGGAGTTCCGCGCCCGCCGCCGGCCCGGCGGGCCGATGGCCCCGAACCGCTACACGGGTCTCTTCTTCCTCGACGACGCGACCGCGCTCGCCGCCGGGCACCGACCGTGCGCCGAGTGCCGGAACGCGGACTACAACAGCTTCCTCGCGCTCACGGGCGCCTCGAGCGCCGGCGAGCTCGACGAGATGCTGCACACACCGCGCGGGCGCCCACACGAATCGGACCTGGACGAGCTGCCCGACGGAGCATTCGTGTTGCTCGAGCAGCGACCGTGGCTCGTCCTCGGTCCAGACATCTTGCGCTGGACGCCCGGCGGCTACCCCGAGCGACGCCCACGGTTCGGCGGCCGCGTCGCCGCCATCACGCCCCCCACGAGCCTGCGCGTCCTCACATCAGGCTGGAGCAGCAGCTTGCCGCTCATCCATCCGAGCCGGCCGGCGTAGGGTCGGGCAGCGTAACCCGCCGGGTCTAGCCGAAGCCGAGGATGAACTTCGCGTCGTCGGACATCCGGTCCGGCGTCCACGGCGGATCGAAGGTGAGCTCGAGCTCGACGTCCTGGATTCCCTCGACCTGGCGGATGGCGCTGTCGATGTCCTGCGCGATGAGCGGGCCGGCGGGACAGCCCATCGAGGTCAGGCTGTACGTGACCTTGGCGGTCGAGTCGTCCACCTCGACGTCGTAGAGGAGGCCGAGGTCGACGATGTCCATGCCGAGCTCGGGATCCTCGACCTGGCGCAGCACCTCGAGCACTTCGTCCTTCGTCGCCACGGGTCCAGTCTAGAGGCGCGTACCATCCCGCCGTGCTCCTCGCTGACGGCGGCACCGAGTTCATCGAGTGGGTCATCGTCCTCTCGTCGATCGTGCCCGTGCTCGGCCTGTGCTGGTTCGCCTGGTGGTTTCTCCGCGCAGGCAAGCGCTACGAGGAGCGCGAGCGGGCGGCAGAAGCCGCCCGCTCGGCTGAGAAGCCCACCCCGCGCTAGGCGGCGGGCTGGATGTTCTGGTTGACCCGGAAGACGTTCTCCGGGTCGTACTGCGCCTTGACCCGTGCGAGTCGGTCGTAGTTCGAGCCGTACATGCCGCGTACGCGGTCGGGCTCGTCCATGTGGAAGTTGACGTAGCCGCCGCCCATCGCGTACGGCTTGATGGCATCGGAGTACGCGACCGCCCAGTCCTTGATCGCGGCGGCGTTCGCCGGATCCGGATCGACGCCCGCGAAGACGCCGCCCCAGATCGCGTCGCGGTACCCCCACGCGGTCGCGTCGCTTGCGACCCGCGCAGCGGCGCCGTCGATCGCGTACAAGTGCATCGTCGACTTCCAGGTCGGCATCTGCGGGCCGTACTCCGCGTGCACGGCGATCGCCTCGTCCGGGATCTCGCGGATGAACTCTCCGCGCCAGTACCACTGGTCGCCGGGTGGGTAGACGCCGTCGAAGGCCGAGTTCCACATCGGCAGCGGCACCGGGGCGATCCCATCGAGCAGCGGCGTGCCGAACGAGCGCGCCTCGCGGAGCGCGTCCGACTCCTCCTCGCCGGGCTGCGTCCACACGACCCCGCACACCTTGCGCAGGTGCAGCTCCTCCGGGAACGGCGGTCCCGGCGGGATCGACAGGAAGGCGAAGAAGCCGCTGACCTCGTCCGGTGCCTGCGGCAGGAAGTCGCGGTACCACGCGAGCACCTCGGCCGCGTCGCCGATGTCGTACAGCACCGGCCCTGCGAGCACGGTCGAGACCGGATGGAGGCGGAACGAGAACGACGTGACGACGCCGAAGTTGCCGCCGCCGCCGCGCAGCGCCCAGAAGAGATCCGGCTCCCGCTCGGCGTCGGTCTGGACGATCGACCCGTCCGCGAGCACGACGGTCGCGGCGACGAGGTTGTCGATCGTGAGTCCCAGTCCCCGGGTGAGGTGGCCCATGCCGCCGCCCAGCGTCAGCCCGCCGACGCCCGTGGTGCCGATGATCCCGACGGGCACGGTCAGGCCCTGCTCCCCCGTGTCCGTGACGACCTTGTTCAGCGTCGCTCCGCCGCCGACACGGACCATGGATGCGGCCGTATCGACGGTGACGTCGTTCATCTCGGAGAGATCGATCACGAGCCCGTCGTCGACACTGCCGGAGCCGGCGCCGTTGTGGCCGCCGCACCGTACGGCGATCCGCAGCCCGTGCTCGGTGCCGTAGCGCACGGCGGCGGCGACGTCGTTCTCGTCGACGCAGTACGCGATCCCGGCGGGCCGCTTGTCGATCATGCCGTTGTAGAGGGCCCGGGTAGCGTCGTAGTCGGGGTCGGCCGGCTCGACGACGCGCCCCCGGACGGCGCTCGCCAGGCCCTGGACGGAAACAGCCATTTTCTCCTCCCTGTCGCGGTTTGCGCGCGACATTACGCCGGAGTCGCGCCAAATGGAACGACGATTCGGCTTACGATTCTCTTAATAGCCGAGGAGTCGCACTTCCTCGCGCCGCTCGCGTGCGAAGAAGTGGATGCCGTCGACGAAGCGCACCCAGTTGCAGCGCGTGCACATGACGAGCGAGTGCGTCCGCGCGCTGTCCGCGAGGAAGCGGACGCCGCGGAGGAGGTCGCCGTTCGAGACGCCGGTGGCCGCGACGATCACCTCGCCCGGCGCGAGGTCCTCGGTGCGGAAGACGCGCTCGTAGTCCTCGATCCCGGCCTCTCGCAGCTCGTCGATCTCGCGCCGCGAGGTGGGCCAGAACTGCGCCTGCAGCTCGCCGCCGAGACAGCGGAGCGCGGCCGCGGAGAGCACGGCCTGGCGCGTGCCGCCGATCCCGATCGCGAGGTGGTCGTTCGTGCCGCGGATCGCGGCGGAGATCGAGGCGGTGACGTCGCCGTCCTGGATCAGCTTGATGCGGGCGCCCGCCATGCGGATCTCCTCGATCAGGTCGTGGTGGCGCGGACGGTCGAGGACGATCGTCGTCACGTCGTTCACCCGCCGCCCGAAGGCCTCCGCGATCGCCTCGATGTTCTCTCCCACGGGGCGCAGGAGGTCGATCGAGCCGCGGGCGCGCGGGCCGACGGCCATCTTCCGCATGTAGATGTCGGGCAGCGTCGTGAAGCGGCCCGGCTCGCCGACGGCGATCATCGACATCGCGCCGTTGCCGCCGCGAGCGACCACTCCGCGACCCTCGAGCGGATCGAGCGCGAGATCGACCTCGTAGTCGCCGGTGCCGACGATCGCGCCGGGAGTGAGGCCTCCGGAGTCGTCGATCGAGCCCAGCACGACTCGACCTCGGACCCGCAGCACGTCGAGCGTCGCCCGCATGCCCGTCGCGGCCGCTTCCTCCGCTGCGTCCTCGTCGGCCCGGCCGAGCCAGCGCGCCGACACGAGCGCGGCCCGCTCCGTGGCGCGCAGATAGGCCTGGCACTGGCACGGCCGTTCCTCCTCGACCGGCGGCGGCGCTTCGCTCACCGCGCCACCGTGTGGCTCCGCTCGGCAGCGTCGAGGACGAGGTCGGCGACGGTTCGCGCCGCGCGGTCCGCGTCCTTGTTCTCGATCACCGGCACCCCTTCGCGGCGCGCGCGACCGAGGACGAGCTCCTGCAGGCGGCGTATGTCGTCGAAGCGCTCGAGGTAGCGCGACTCCGGCCGCCGCTCCTCGTCGCGGAAGTGGAAGTGGCGGACGTGCTCCTCCACGTCGTCGATCGAGAGGACGACGAACACCGAGACCGCGAGCTCCGGGTCCGGCAGCTCGACCATCCCCGGCACGAGGTGGACTCCCTCGAGCACGAGCGACCAGCCCTCCTCGAGCGCACGCTCCGACGAGGCCCGAACGCCGACGGTCACGTTGCGCGCCTGCTGCAGGAAGCCGTACTCGAGCGGGTCGTCGGCGTCGGGGAAGGCGTCGCCGGCCTCGAAGCTCGACTGGTGGATGGACGGCATGAAGTCGTTCGAGAAGAAGGCCCGCATCGTCTGGCGGACGAAGTCGGTCGAGGTGACGCGGGTGATGCCGAACCGGTAAGCAAGCTCGGTCGCGACGGTCGACTTGCCGGTGCCGGTCGCGCCGCCGATGAAGACCATGATCGGGAGGTCGAGCTCGCGCAGCGCCTGGTAGCGCCGCAGGCGCCGCATCGTCTCGTGCCCCTCCTCCTCTCCGAGCACCTCGATCGCCAGGGCCTCGAGCCGCTCGAGCTCGATCGCCGAGACGCCGCGCTCGATGAGCTCGTCGCCGACGCGACTCGCCAGCGCGTAGGCGCGGTAACCGGCGACACCCGCGGCCATGAGCGAGCGCGCCATCAGGCCCCGCGAGTAGGGCAGCCCGAGCTCACCGCCGCCGAGCGGGAGGGGCATGATCCGCCGCGGCTCGTTCATGCGCGGCTCCGGTCCGGCACGAGGGAGAGGACCCGCTCGTCGAGCTCGTCCGAGACGACGTCGTTGGCCGCGAGGACGACCTCGGCCCCGCGCGCGACCGCCGCCTCCGCCACGAGGTCGACCGCCGCGGCCTTCAGCTCGACGAGGTAGACCTCGGCGTCGACGCGCTCCAACTCCTCCCGCAGCGCGTCCCGCCGCGCGAGGTTGCGCGAGACGTGGACGACCTCGGCGTCCAGGTCCTCGACCGGGGCCGGGCCGGTCGTGAAGACGGCGGTGCGGCGCCCGTGCAGCGGCTCGGCCGGGCGCAGGCGCAGCTCGGCGGCCACGACCGGGACGTCGGAGATCGAGCGGATCGACTCCCGGTCCGCTCCGCCGGTGTCGACGACGAGATCCGAGACGAGCACGCGATACGCGTTGAGCCCCGCGCGCGCGTCGTGCGAGCCGTTCGTGACGAGGATGCGCGCGTCCGCCTCGACGGGCGGCAGAGCGGCGCCGCTGCCGTCGAAGACCAGCAACTCCGGGTCGAGCTGCGCGGCGAGCCGCGCACCCTCGAGCACGTTGGACGCGAACGGCGCCCCGGCGAGCCCCCCGCCCGCGCGCCGGCACCCGACTGCGGGTACGCCCGCGAGCGCTGCAGCCTCGAGGTGGTCGGACGCCGCGTGCCTGCCGGAGCGCGACAGCGCCAGCAGGTCGTCGAGGGTCGGCGGCGTCTCCACCAGCTCGGGCTCAGCCGGGCCGCCGCGACCCATCGCCACGACCACGACACGGCGGTCGCGGGCGAGCAGCCGCGCGACGTGCCCCGCCACCGCGGTCTTCCCGACCCGCTTGCCGAGGCCCACCACCGCGAGTGACGGGGTCTCGACCGGCCGGAGAGGCGGCGGGTCGAAGCGGAAGTCGGCGCCGACGTACGGCAGCCCGAGCGCCAGCGCCCGCGAAGCCCACAACAGCCGCTCTCGCGGCCCCAGCACCGGCTCGTCGGAGAGGTCGACGACGAGATCCACCTCGACGGCGTCCAGCGCGTCCACGAGCGGCGCGCCGTACTCGTTTGCGGGAAGCGCCGACGGCGAAGCCGCCGGCGCCCGGCGGTGGTTCCCGGCGCCTGCGGCGCCGGCCGGGTCGCCACGCAGCTTCTCCGTCCCACCGACCAGGAGGGCCGCGACCACGTCGTACGGGAGCGCCGCGAGCGCGTCGCGCACGACCGGCGCGTAGTGCTCCCCGTCGATCAGCACGAGCGCCCGACTCACGAGGAGCGCACCTCGTCCTCGATCCGCGCCGTGTACTTCTCGTACGTCTTCGTCTCGGTCGAGAACTGGATGATCTTCTCCTGCCCGTGGAACGGGTACCGCCGCCAGACGTCCACGTGCGTGCCGTCGACCTCGACGACGTTGTAACAGGGCCGGCCGTTGCCACGCAGGCGCGAGGACGAGACGGTGCCGGCGTTGACGACGAAGAGGTTCTCGAGCCGCCACGCGTACGGGACGTGCTTGTGGCCGGAGAGGACGAGATCGACCTGCGCGCGCTGGAGGGTCTCGAGCGTGTCGCCGGCGTCGTTGACGATGTTGCGCTCGCGCCCGGTGCCCGGCACCGGCAGGAGATGGTGGTGGCAGACGAAGACCCGCAGGTTCGCCTCCTCCTCGAACGCCGCCTCGATCAGGCGGTAGCGGCCGCGCCCGATCTGGCCGTTGTCGAGGTCGGGCTCGCTGGAGTCGACCGCCACGATCGTCGTGCTCCCCACACGCAGCACCGAGTTCCGCTCGCCGAACAGATCCTCGAAGTGGACGTAACCGACATTGCGCGAGTCGTGGTTGCCGGGGATCACGACCATCGACTCGCACTCGATGCGGTTCAGGTACTCCCGCGCGAGCACGTACTCGTCCTTGAAGCCGTTCGAGGTGAGGTCGCCGGAGATCACGACGACGTCCGGCTCGAGCTCGTTCGTCTCCGCGATCGCCCGCTCGAGGTGCTGCGGGAGGAAGAACTGGTGCCCGCAGTGCAGGTCCGAGAGCTGTGCGATTCTGAACATGGTTCCGGAACGCTAGAAGATCCAGGCGACCGGGTAGTAAAGCGCTGCCGCGACGAGGGCCGCTGCCGGCAGCGTGAGGAGCCAGGCGAAGACGATGTTGCCTGCGACTCCCCAGCGCACGGCCGAGAAGCGGCGCGTCGCTCCTGCGCCCATCACCGAGCCCGAGACGACGTGGGTGGTCGAGATCGGGAAGCCGAGGCGGGTGCCGGCGTAGAGCGTCGATCCGGCCGCGACCTGCGCCGCGAACCCGTGCTGCGGCTGCATCGCGTACACCCGCTGGCCGAGCGTACGGATGATCCGCCAGCCGCCCACGTACGTCCCCGCGCCGATGGTCAGGCCGGCTGAGACCTTCACCCACGTGGGAATCGAGAAGTTCGCGGTGTCGCCGCCGTTGTGCAGGGTGAGCGCGAGCGCGATCACCCCCATCGTCTTCTGCGCGTCGTTCGCGCCGTGCGTGAAGGCGACCCACGTGCCGGAGAGGAGCTGGCCCGAGCGGAACCCCCGGTTCGCGACCCCCGGCGTGAGCCGGTGGAAGACCCAGTAGAGGACGACGAGGAGCACGAACGCGCCGACGAAGCCGATCACGGGCGAGGCCGCACCCGGGACGATGACCTTGTGCCACAGCCCTGACCAGTGGACGCCCTCCGAGCCGGACGCCGCCAGAGCGGCTCCGACCAGGGCGCCGATGAGCGCGTGGGTCGAGCTCGACGGCAGGCCGAACCACCACGTGAGGAGGTTCCAGGCGATCGCGCCGATCAAGGCCGCGAGAATCACCGGCCCCGTGGCGAGGCTCGCGTCGATGATCCCCTTGCCGATGGTCGATGCGACCGCGGTCGTGACGAACGCGCCGGCGAGGTTCGCCGCAGCCGAGACGAACACGGCCGGGCGCGGCGAGATCGCGCGGGTGCCGACCCACGTCGCCACGTAGTTCGCGGTGTCGTGGAAGCCGTTGGTGAAGTCGAACGCCAGCGCGACGACGACGATGACGACGAGCAGTCCGGTTCCCATGCAGCGGTCCGGGCTACCGGTTCTTCACGACGATGGCCTCGAGCACGTTGGCCGCGTAGCCACAGGAATCCACGGCCTCCTCGAGGCTCTCGTGGATGTCCTTCCAGCGGATCACCTCGAGCGCGTCGGGACGGGCCATGAAGAGGCTCGAGACGCTGTCGTGCAGGATCCGGTCGCCCACGTCCTCGAGCTCGCGGAGCTCGTCCAGATGCGCCCGCGAGTCCTGGAAGCCCTCGAGCAGGGCGACCGCGTCGGCCAGCTTCCCCACCGACCGCCGGATGACCTGCGCCTGCTCGCGCGCCTGCAGGCGGATCTCAGTGACGCCGTAAGAGACGATCCTCCCCGCCGCCTCGTCGACGTGGTCGCAGATGTCGTCGAGCGCGCCGGCAAGCCGGTACATGTCGTCGCGGTCGAACGGCGTGACGAACGTCCGGTTGAGGAGGTCGACGAGCTCGTGCGTGAGCCGGTCGCCCTCGTGCTCGAGCTCCTTGACGGCGGCCGCGAGCTCGTCGGCGCCGTCGGGGAAGCGGTCGAGCAGCTCGACGAGCTTCTCGGCGAGGGCGACGATGTTCTCCGCCGCCTTGTTGTAGAGCTCGAAGAACTCGCGCTTCTGGGGGATCAGCGTGATACGCGCCACGGCAGGCCGTTGTCTATCACGACTCGTAACGATTCTGTTTCGGTGTCCGACCGCGCCGCTACCGTGGTCGGCGATGGAGCTGGAGCTCCCGGTGTTCAAGGCGTATCGCGGGGCAGAGCCACCGCGCTTTGCCAGCCCCGCGGAGCTGGAGTGCGCGAAGGTGCTCGACTACTACGACGTCCCGTGGGAATACGAGCCGCGGACGTTCGTGCTCGAGGAGGACGACGACGGGCGCGTGCTGGAGGCCTTCACGCCCGACTTCTACCTCCCCGACCAGGAGCTCTACGTCGAGATCACCGCCATGAAGCAGTCACTCGTGACCCGCAAGAACCGGAAGCTGCGCAAGTTGCGGGAGCGCTACCCCGACGTCCGGATCAAGCTCTTCTACCGGCGCGACCTCGAGCGTCTCGCCCAGCATTTCCACCTCGACCTCGCTGGTGCCCCCTCCGGTGATCCCGCCTAGTCCCGGGGTCGCGAGCACCGCGGCGTGATCGCGGGCCAGAGGCAGGCATGATCGCCGGGAGCGGCACCGTCGCTGAGTCCGGCTACCGGCCGGACGACGACCGGATCGGAGAGATCTACCTCTCCGCGACCGAGATCGGCGTGCGCGTGCGCGAGCTGGGGGCCGAGATCGTCCGCGACTACGCAGGACGCGAGCCCGTGCTCGTGGGGTCGCTCAAGGCGAGCCTCGTCTTCGTCGCCGACCTCTCGCGCGCGCTGCCGATCCTCCACTCGCTCGACTTCGTCGAGCTCGCGGGCTATGGCAGCGCCAGTATGGGCGGCCACCAGCAGATCCGCGTGCTCAAGGACCTCGACCTGGACGTCCGCGGCCGCGACGTGCTGGTCGTCGAGGACGTCATCGACACGGGGTTGACGCTCAACTACCTCGTGCGCACGCTCGAGCTCCGTGGCCCGGACTCGGTGGCGGCGGTGACCCTGCTCGACCGGCCGTACCGCCGGCTGGTGGACGACCTCCCCGTCCGCTACGTCGGCTTCGTCGTTCCCGACGAGCTGTACGTCGGCTACGGCTTCGACCTCGAGGAGCGGTACCGCGAGCTCCCCGATCTCCGCCTCCTGCATCTCGGCTAAGGACCTCTAACAGAGGTTCTAAGCGGGCCGTAACCGCCTGGGCCGCGGCGGCGTTTCTCAGTTGAAAGACGGAAAGATCCGAGGAATCGGGGGACGCCGTACCGGGGTCCCGCATAAGGGTCGTCTCCCGACGACGCCGGCCGTCTCCTCCCGAGGCGGCCGGCATTTCTTCTGTAACGTCGCCGCATGCATGCCTTCGGCGTCGGGAGCGCGGTCGAGCGGCTGCGGGCGGCCGGTGGCGGCTACGAGGTCGTCCACGAGTCGCCGGGCATCGAGCTCGGCGTCTATGTCCTCGTCGCGCCCGAGCCCGATCGCCAGCAGCCCCACGCCGACGACGAGGTCTACGTCGTACTCGAGGGATCGGGCGTGCTCGAGGTGGCCGGAGAGAGCGTGCCGGTGCAGGTCGGCGATGCCGTCTTCGTCGAGGCGGGCGCCGAGCACCGCTTCACGGCCTACGAGCACCTTGCGGTGCTCGTCATCTTCGAGCGAAAGCCCTAGCCGGTCGCTCGAGCAGACCCTGCCGGATCGCGTGCCGCACGAGCTCGGCCCGCGTCGAGAGCCGGAGCTTCTGCATCACGTGGGCCCTATGCGTCTCGGCCGTCCGCACGGAGATGAAGAGGAGCTTCGCGATCTCCTGGTTCGTGTGCCCGAGCGCCAGCAGCCGGAGCACCTCGCGCTCACGCTCTGAAAGCGGATCGGCCTCCGCGCGCGCCTTCGCCTCGGCCTCCGCGGCGGCGAGCCGCGCCCCGAGCGCCGGGTGGACATAGCGGTTTCCGGCAGCCACCTCGCGCACCGCCAACACGAGATCGTCGTCCGCGGCCTCCTTGAGGAGGTAGCCGCTCGCTCCCGCGCCGAAGGCCTGTCGCACGTAGCTTGGGTCGTCCTGCATGGAGAGGACGAGGATGTGCGTGTGCGGCGCGGCGGCGAGGATCTCGGGGGCGGCGTCGATGCCGCTCCGGCCCGGCATCACGACGTCCAGCAGGACGACGTCGGGCTTGTGGAGGCGAGCGAGACGAATCGCCTCCTCGGCGTCCGCAGCCTCGTCCTCGACGACGAAGCCCTGCTCCGCCTCGAGCAGCAGGCGCAGGCCCGAGCGGACGAGCGTGTGGTCGTCGACGATGACGACGCGTATCGGATCGGGGAGCGGCCTGGTCTGCTCGGCAACACTCATGGGACGATCTTGCCGGGTGGCTGCGCAGCCCGAATCCGGGCCGGCGCGCCACATGTTTGCGTAATTTCCCGCAGCTCACGGCTCCCGCCGATCCAGACCCCGTAGGTCCGACTACGCTGCGAACGTGGTCACGGAGGGCGAGCCGGCACCCGCGTTCACGCTGACGAGCGACGCCGGGGAGCCGGTCAGCCTCTCCGACTTTCGCGGCCAACCGGTCGTTCTCTACTTCTATCCCAAGGACGACACGCCCGGCTGTACGGCCCAGGCGTGCGGGATCCGCGACGCCTACGAGGAGTTCGAGCGCGCCGGCGCGGTGGTGCTCGGCGTCTCGCCGGACAGCGTCGCGCGGCACGTGAAGTTCAAGGAGAAGTACGAGCTGCCGTTCACGCTCCTCGCCGACCCCGAGCACGAGGTCGCCGAGCGGTACGGCGTCTGGGGCGAGAAGCGCTTCGCGGGCAAGAAGTACATGGGCGTCAGCCGGTCGACCTTCGTCATCGCGCCCGACGGGACCGTGGCCAAGGCGATGCACGACGTGAAAGCCGCGACGCACGCCGACGACGTCCTCGCCGTCCTCGCCGGCTGACCACGCACGATTCCCCTCGCCGGGGGATTCCCGACGGCCCGCACCGGAGAAACGATGAAGTTGCGGCCATGCAGCTCCTCGTGTGCGATTCCACCTATACGGACCGGCTCGCAGCGTTCCTGACGAGCGTCGGTTGTCCTGCCGTCGTGGCGGCGCCGGACCGCATCGAGCTGGCCGACAGCGCCGACGCCTCTCGCCTGGAGGTGGAGCTCTACCTGCGCGTCTGGCGCGTCCTCTATCCGGACGCCGACGTCGAGCTCGCGGGCTAGCTGCGGAGCCAGGTTTCTGCGACGCTTTGTCGCATGTTCGGGTGGCTCCGCTCGCTCTTCGGCCGCGGGAAGAAGCGCGCCGAGTCCCCCATCCGCGAGGAGGACGCCTACGCCCGCAGCTACGGCGAGCGGAGCGGCGAGATCGTCAGCGTCACGCGGATCGAGCTGAAGCCGATCCCGCGCCGGACGGGGGACATGACCGGCGAGCTGGTACGGCGCGCGTTCGAGGCGAGGCTCGACCGGCGCGGCAAGGCCACCGGCGACCAAGCCGCCACCTGACGGCGCGTCGCTATTCCTCGTCCGGCGTCTCCGAATCCGGGTCGATCCGTTCGGCCCTGGCCCCGACCTCGGCGGCCGTCTGGCGCGCCTCGGTCGCCTGCTGCTGGTGCTCGCGAGCGATTCGCTCGCGCTCCTCGGCCTGCCGGTTGTGCGTCTCGGCCTGCTGACGGAGCCCCTGCGCCTCCTCGCGCCGCTGCTCGAGCTGCTTCTGGCGGCCACGCCACGCCCCGAGAACGATCAGCGCGAGCACGACGACGACACCGATCGCGATCACGATCCAGATCCAACTTGCCATTCCTGCCTCCTGAGACCCCTCGTTTGCCGCAGTGGAACGGGCCGCGCCGCGATTTGGTTCCGCTAGGCGGGAAGGTGTCCGCGCCCCCGGGCCGAATCGTCGTCGGGCAGGGGTCTACGAACGAGGAGGTTCCTACGGTGGTCAGTTCCTTGCGGTATGCGGGATGTGCGATCGGCTTCGGTCTGGGCGTGGTGTGGATGACGGTCGGCCTCGGCTCGGCGATCCTCGTCCTCCTGTGCACGGCGCTCGGGTACGGCGTCGCCTTCGTCGCAGAGCACGAGCGGGCCGATCTGAGCAAGCTCCGCCGGGAGCGGCGGTCGCCGCCGCCCGCGGACGAGCCCCTCCTCCGCGACGAGTTCGAGCTCGAGCGCTACGAGGTGGAGCTGCCTGAGGAAGAAGTCGCCTCCGTCGCCGGCGAGGTCGAGTACGGCTGGCCGTCTCCCACTCAGTGAGAGGCGGCCCGGCCGACACCTATGCGTTGAGGGGCGCCGGGGGCGGGCCTGGCTTCCTGCGGACCGCCCCCGACAAACCAAGCCGGACTATTGCGTCATCTTGATCGGCGGCGAGGTCGCCGTGAGATCGACGGCCGTCCCGTTCAGCGTCCATGTGCTTTGCTCGCGCACAGGGAGAATCGTCATCGTCGTCATTGCCGGCGTCATCGCCTACTTCGCCAAGCGTCGTAAGGCGGTCTAACTCAGCTCGGCGTTCGCAACGTCGAGGGACATTCCCCGAACACTGGTACAACCAGAGGCGCGGACGTCTGACCCCACGTTGGCTATGCGGATGAGAGGACTTGAACCTCCACGAGCCGAAGCCCACACGGACCTGAACCGTGCGCGTCTACCAATTCCGCCACATCCGCGCGGAGCGACAGTGTAGCCAGGACGCGTCACCCGAAACCCCGCGGGCGCGCGTACCATGCCGCCTCTGCGACGCTCGTTTCTCCCCTTCGCACTCGCCCTCGCCGCCACGCTCGCGCTGCTCGCAGGCGGTGGATCCGCCGCGCCGCTGCCGCCTTCCGGGAAGCTCGTCGAGGTCGTCGTCACGCTGCCGCGGCCGGCGCTCGCCGTCGCGGTCGGGTACGACCGGACGCTCGCGGCCGCCGCGCTGCGGAGGCACTCCGTCGACGTGCGCGCGCCCGCCGCGGTCTCGTACCTCCGCACGCTCGCGGCGGCCCAGCGGACGCTCACGGCGCGGCTCGCCGTCGCGGTGCCCGAGGCCCGCGTCCGCTGGCACTACAGCGTCGCGCTCGACGGCGTCTCCGTCCTCCTCCCCGCCTCCGACCTGGCCCGTCTGCGAGCCCTGCCCGGCGCGACCGTGTGGCCGAGCGTCACCTACCACGCGCTGCGCGACACGAGCTCGTCCGCGGCGGCCGTGGACGCGGTGAACCAGGCTCCTACGCTCGTCGGCGCACGGTCGCTCTGGGGCCCAACGCTCGCCACCGCCGGGCAGGGCCTGAAGATCGGGATCGTCGACGAGGGAATCGACCAGAAGCACTCGTACTTCAACGCCGCCGGCTTCTCGTACCCCGCCGGCTTCCCGAAGGGGAACACCGGCTACACCACGCCGAAGGTCATCGTCGCGCGCGCCTTCCCCTCCCCATCGACGCACTGGAAGTACGCGGGGACGCCGTTCGACCCGGTCTACTCCGAGCACGGCACCCATGTCGCCGGCATCGCCGCGGGGGACGCCAACACGCCGACGACGGGCCAGGGCGGCCTCCTCGCCTCGGGGATCGCGCCGAAGGCCTATCTCGGCAACTACAAGGCGCTCACCGTCCCGACGCGCGACTACGGTCTCGACGGCAACTCGCCGGAGATCGCGAAGGCGATCGACCAGGCCGCGGCCGACGGGATGAACGTGATCAACCTCTCGATCGGCGAGCCGGAGGTGGAGCCGCGGCGCGACATCGTCGTCCGGGCCCTCGACAACGCCGCCGCGGCGGGGGTCGTGCCGGTCGTGGCGGCCGGCAACGACTTCGGGCTCGGCGGCTCCGGCTCGATCGGCTCCCCCGCCAACGCGCCCGCCGCGATCACGACCGCGGCGTCGACGGTCGGCGCCGGCGGCACGCGCCCGGACGTCGTGGCCTCCTTCTCGTCCGCCGGGCCGACGCCGGTCTCGCTCCTGCCGAAGCCCGACGTGACGGCCCCCGGGGTCGACGTCCTCTCCTCCGTGCCGTCGAACCGCTGGCAGGCGTGGGACGGGACGAGCATGGCGACGCCGCACGTCGCGGGCGGCGCGGCGCTGCTGCTGCAGCGACATCCGACGTGGACGGTGCAGCAGGTGAAGTCGGCGCTCGCCTCGACCGGAGACACGGTGCATTCCGGCGGCGGCTCAGGGGAGGTCTCGGTGCTGCGCGAGGGCGGAGGCAGGATCGATCTCGTCCGCGCCGACCGGCCGCTGATCTTCACCAACCCGACGTCGCTCGGCTGGGGCCTCGTCCGTCGTGGCTTCTCGAGCACGAAGCAGCTCGCCACCGCCGACGCCGGAGGCGGCAGCGGCCCGTGGAGCGTCTCGGTCGTCGCCCAGGCGATGCCCCGCGGCGCAGCGCTGGCTCCGCTCGCCGCGACCGTCGTCGCCGGACAGGCTCTGCCCGTCCGCCTGACCGTGTCGCGCACGGCGAGGGCCGGCGACGGCACCGGCTTCGTCGTCCTCACCCGCGGCAGCGACGTACGACGGATCGCGTTCTGGTTCCACGTCGAGGTGCCGCGGCTCGCGCTCGACCGGCAGCGCAAACTGCGCCGGCCCGGGCTCTATCACGGCAACACGGCCGGACTGCCTGCGCGCGTCTCCTCGTACCGCTATCCGGAGCGAGGACTCGCGACCGGCGTGCCGACCCGGCTCGGAGGGCCGGAACAGGTTTTCCGGTTCAAGCTGCGCCGGCGGGTCGCGAACTTCGGCGTCGCAGTCGTCGGTCGCGGCGCACGGGTGCAGGTCTCGCCGCGGCTCGTGGCAGGGGACGACGAGAACCGCCTCGTCGGCTACACGGGGCTGCCGGTGAGCCTGAACCCCTACGAAGGGCTCTACCACGGGGAGCCGGTCGTCGGAGCGGTGCTCCCGAATCCCGGCGTCTACGACGTCGTCTTCGACACGCCGACGGGCGCGAAGCCCGGTGCCTTCAGGTTCCGCTTCTGGGTCAACGACACCGCGCCGCCGTCGATCCGGCTGGTCAACCGGAGGGCCGCGCCCGGGACACCCATCCGCTTCGCCCTCCGCGACTCCGGCTCCGGGGTCGACCCCTACTCGCTCGGCGCGACGCTGGACGGCGCCCGCGTCCGGTTCACGTACTCCCACGGCCTGCTCTCGATCCCGACGGGCTCGCTGGCGCCGGGCAGGCGGCACGTGACCGTCACGGCCTCGGACTACCAGGAGACGAAGAACATGGAAGACGTCGGGCCCGTTCTTCCGAATACCCGCGTTCTCGGCACGACGGTGACGCTGCTGCGCTAGGAGGCCTTGGCGAAACAGTGGCTGTGCCGCAGGGCCGCGCTGAACGACGCGACTCCTCGCTTCGCTCGTCGGCCGGCTACGCCGGCTGCTGCGTCCTCGGTCGCGCCCGTAGCGTCCGGCTACGAACGCTCCCTGCGTCCTTGCCTCGCGACGCCCATCGCACCCCTGCAACGAGCACCGCTCCGCCAAGACCTCCAAGATCTGGCAGTCTCCGCTCGGTCCAGTGAGTAGCTCTCCCGAACAGCTCGATCTTGCGCTCGCCGAGCGCCTGCGCCAGGTCGTCGGCGGCCAGGAGGTATCCGAGAGCGAGATGCGGACCCTCGCCGAGCTCGCCGGGGGCTGGGCGCGGGCAACAGACGCCCAGCTCGGCGCGGCCGAAGACCGGCTCGCCGAGCTGAATGCGGATCCTGCTAGCCCGCTCGCCGAGATCGCGGCCGAGCTGCGCCGGGTGGAGACGCTCTCACGCGAGCGCGACGAGGTCCGCCGGCTGAGCGACGGCCTCGAGCGGCGGACCCGCGAGCTGCGCACCGCGTGGCTCAAGCATCACACCGAGTCGGGCTCGCCCTCCGGCCCCCAGAGCTAGATACGAGCTAGTTGCGGCGTTCGCGGTCGTCGATCGTGGGGAGGTTGGCGAGGTCGCGCTCGACGCTCGCCGCGAACTCGTCGGCCTCGTCGTCCCGGACGACGCGCAGGCTCGCCTTCCGCCTGGCGCGCTGCCGGCGGCGGCGCGAGTCGCCCCCGAACCGCCCCTCCAGCCGCGGCCACTCGGCGCCCGCGACCAGCACTACAGCGACCGCGAGCAAGGCGATGTACAGCCAGCCCACGCCGCGAGTCTAGCGCAGCGCCGCCGGACTGGAATCACGTCGCGACGGTGCCGGACCCGAGCGCCTCGACCTTCGCGCGTAGGTAGGCAAGGTACGGCTCCGGAGCGAGGGGGCCGCCGACCACGCGCTCGAGCAGCTCTGCCGGCTCGAACGCGCAGCCCCAGCGATGCACGTGCTCCCCCAGCCACTCGCGGAGGGAGCCGAACTCTCCCCGCTCGAACGCCTCGTCGAGGTCGCCGAGGTCGCTCGTCGCGCGCGCCCACAGCTGCACTGCGATCACGTTGCCGAGCGCATAGGTGGGGAAGTAGCCGAAGTTCGAGTCGGACCAGTGGACGTCTTGCAGCACACCGTCGACGACGTTCGCGGGCTCGATGCCGAGGTACTCGCGGAGCTTCGCGTCGAACGCCTCCGGCAGGTCGGCGACGGCGACCTCGCCCGCGAGCATCTCGCGCTCGAGCTCGAAGCGGAGAATGACGTGAAGCGGGTAGGTGACCTCGTCGGCATCGACGCGGCGCAGGCTCGGCGCGATCCGGTTGAGCGCGCGATGGAACTCCTCGAGCGGCACCCCGGCGAACCGCTCCGGGAACGTGTCCTGGAGTCGCGGGTAGAAGAAGCGCCACGTCGAGAGGCGGCGTCCGACGACGTTCTCCCAGAGCCGGCTCTGGGACTCGTGGAAGGCCGAGGAGGCGCCGTGCTCGAGCGGCGTGCGCGCGTACCGCGAGTCGACTTGGCGCTCGTAGAGGCCGTGGCCGAACTCGTGCAGGCACGAAAGGATCCCGGTCAGGTTGTCGAGGTCGAAGCGCGCGGTCAGGCGGATGTCCCCGTCCGAGATCGAGGAGGCGAAGGGGTGCACGGTGTCGTCGAGCCGCCACGCCCGGTCGTCCATCCCCCAGCGCGTGAGCACCTCGAGGGAGAACTTGCGCTGCCGCTCGGGAGAGAACTGCCCGTGCAGGCACGAGTCGTCGATGGGCTCCCGGATGCCGGCGACGAGCGGCACGAGCTCGTCCTTGAGGCGCGCGAAGACGGCCGCGACCGCCGCGGTCGGCATGCCGGGCTCGTGGTCGTCGAGCAGGACGTCGTATGGGTCGTCATAGGGCTCGAAGCACGCGACGTACTCGCGCATGAGCTCGAGCCGCCGCTCGAGGTGCGGGAGGAGGATCCCGAAGTCCTGGGCCTCGCGGGCCTCGAGCCAGGCTCCATAGCCGAGCGACCCCGCCCGCGTCATCTCCGCCCGGAGCTCGCTCGGGACCCGCCGCACCTTCTCGTAGTCCCGCCGCGCGACGCGGACGACACTCGCCTCGAACGACTCCCGCTCGTGCGTCTCCTCGAGCGTCCCGAGCTCATCGAGGAGCGCGCCGAGCTCGGGGGAGGCGGCGAGCTCGTGCTGTTTGCGCGCGAGCGTCGCTACCTGCTCGGCCCGCGCGGGAGCGCCGAGCGGGGGCATCTTCGTCTGCTGGTCCCACCCGAGGAGACCGGAGATGCGGTCGAGGTCGGAGATCTCGCCGAGGCGCCGCAGGAGCTCGTCGAAGTCGGGCACGATGCGTGAGCCTAACGGTGGGCCGCCCCGGAGAGGTGTTGCTAGGTTCGGCGCAGATGCAGCCGCTGCGCGGGCTTCTGGTCGTGGACTTCACGCGCTACCTGCCCGGTGCGTTCGCCTCGCGTGAGCTGCTCGAGCTCGGCGCGCGGGTCGTCTGCGTCGAGCAACCCGGCGGCGACCCGCTGCGTGCGACCGCTCCGGCGTGGCACGCCGCCCTCGCCGCCGGCAAGGAGTCCGTCGCCGTCGACCTCAAGGAGGACGCGTCCCTCGCCCGCGGGCTGCTCGCCCGTGCGGACGTCGTCCTCGAGTCGTTCCGGCCGGGCGTCGCGTCCCGGCTCGGCATCGGCCCCGAACACGCGCCGGCGGCGGCCGTCTACTGCTCGATCACGGGCTTCGGCCTCGACGGGCGCCACGTGCAACGGGCCGGTCACGACCTCAACTACCTCGGCTGGGCGGGAGTGCTCGCGGACACCGCGCCGGCGCTGCCGCCCGTACAGGTCGCAGATCTCGCCGCAGGCGCGCTCGGCGCGGTGACGAAGGTGCTCGCCGCGCTGCTCGAGCGGGAGAAGACCGGTCGCGGAGCCCACGTGGTCGTTTCGATGACGCACGGATCGCACCGGCTCGCGGCCCACCGGCGCGGCGGCGAGCCCGTGCCGCGCCTGCTCACCGGCGGCCTCGCCTGCTACCGGATCTACACGACCGGCGACGGGCGCCTGCTCACGGTCGGCGCGCTCGAGCCGCCGTTCTTTCGCCGCCTCGCCGAGCTGCTCGGGCAGCCGGAGCTCGCCGAGCGCCAGTACGCCGCCGAGCAGGAGGAGCTGGCGGCCGAGCTGGCGGCGACCTTCGCGCAGCGTCCGCTGACGGAGTGGCTCCACCTGTTCGAGGGCGAGGACGTCTGCGTCGGCCCGGTCGCGACGCTCGCCGAGGCCGCCGCCGACTTGGGGACAACGCCCGACGACGCCGTCGCTCCCCCGCCCGGCGAGCACACGGCGGCGTGGCGCGCCGAGCTCGGCTCGAGCTAGGCAGGGGCTCGTACGGGGAACCTCGTCTAGCCCGGAACGGTTCCCAGCGCGAGCCAGGCGCGCGCCGGCAACGTGAACGGGCCCTTGGGCAAGGAGGCACGCACAGTGTCACGCAGGGTCGCCTTGCCGGCATCGTCGAGGGTGGCGTAGAAGGCGCCGGTGGCGGGACCGGCGGCGCCGGTGAACGGCTCCCAGTAGTCGTCGAAGCCGGCGTAGTCGACGCTGGTCTCGAGCGTGCCACCGGTGACGCCCTGCAGGCCGGCCCAGCCGAACCGCTCGACGAGGTCGCCCTCGCGCACGCCGGCGCGCGGCTGCTCGTCGGCGAGGCTCGGGTCGATTTCACGCGCAGCGCGCCAGAAGTGCGAGACCATCTGCAGCCCGCCGCCGGGGATGTCCCACATCGCGGCAGCGACGGTGCCGCCGGGCTTCGTCACGCGCACCATCTCCCCGATGCCCTGGTCGGCGTCGCTCATCCAGGCCACCATCAGCGAGCACATCGCCGCGTCGAAGGTGCCGTTGTCCCAGGGCAGCGACTCGGCGACGCCCTCGCGTACGTCCGCGCCCGGGATGCGTGCCCGGCAGGCAACGGCGAACTGGGGGGCGGGGTCGATCGCTGCGACGTTGTCCTCGCCGACGCGTCCGGCGAGCTCGACCGCAAGCGCGCCCGGGCCGCAGCCGACGTCGAGCACTCGCATGCCGGCGCGCACGCCGGCGGCATCGGCGAACTTCGGCGCCAGCCCGGTGGCATAGCGGCCCATGAAGCGGTCGTAGCTCTCGACTGCGGCGGTGAACTCGGCCATGGCGCCACTAAACCCGGCAGCGGCCGTGTGCGTCAACCCTTGCGGTGCGCAACCATCCGTGTCCGCATCGCGAAACGGGCGTCAGCTCCCGGGTTGGACTCGAACCAACAACCCTCAACAGGGCGAGGGATCGACATACGCTCACGGACGGAAGCGGTCTCTAGGAGCCGCTTCCTTCCGCTCAGGTCGGTTCCGTGCGCTGAGGTCGGTACCAAGTCGCCACAACGCCCACAGACCAGGCCGGCAGCTCGTTGCCGATGGCGCGGATCGTTCCAGTCTTCCGTTGACGCTGTCCCGGAACGACAGCGACGTGTGTCAGGATTCGGGCCGTGAATATGGACGCTACGCGGAAGGTCTGCATCGTTGGCGCATCGGGGAAGCTGGGGCGCTACATGGTTCAGCACGCACTCGATCGCAGCTACGAGGTGGTGGGTGTCTGTCGTGAACAGAGCGTCTCCAAGCTCGACGTTTTTCGCGATCGCATCTCGGTTGTTGCGGGGCCGACCAACGACCGTGACGTGATCGGCCGCGCTGTGAGCGGGTGCGATGGCGTTCTCGTCGTCCTCGCCCCATGGGGGATGAACCACTACGCATCCGGCACCGCCCAAGCTGTTCTCGATCTGAGCCCGTCGGGAGCACGGCTCGTGTTTTCTACGGGGTGGTGGCCGAGTCGCGACGGCAACGACATCTATCCGTGGTCGGTCAGGCGGAAGCTGTTACTCGGCCGTGTGGCGCGGCTCGCTCACGTCGTCGACCTTGAAGACCAAGCGGAGGCCTGTCGACGCGTGTTTGCGAGTGACACGCTGTGGACGGTCGTCCGTGGAAGCGATCTCGAAGAGGGTGAGAGCCAGGGCCTGCCGGTCTGGAGCCGCCACGTCGGCGATCCAGTCCTGAAGAGCAACCTGACGCGTCGGATCGACTTCGCCCTTTTCATGGTCGATGCGTTGACGAATGACGAGCTGATCCACGAAGCGCCAGCCATCGTTGGCCGCCACGCGCGGTCCGTGCGCGCGCAGGCGGAGGCCGCCAAATGACAGTCGCTGTCCCGTAGAGACAGCGACTGCCCGCGACGCGGGCGGGCGGGATCAGCTGCGTCGGATCCGGTACCAGGTTGATATCTGAGCCGGCGCTACCCGGAGGAGGAATCAACCCTCTTGCAGGGCGTTCCTAAGCTCCCCGGGTTGGACTCGAACCAACAACCCTCCGGTTAACAGCCGGATGCTCTGCCAATTGAGCTACCGGGGATCGGCGGCGCCCAGTGTAGCGCCGGTCAGACGAACGCCCTGATCTCGTCGCGGAGCTTCGCGAGCTCCTGCTGGAGCTCGACGAGGCGCTCGCCGTCGGCCTTCGCGAGCTCACGCTCGAGCTTGCGCTCGCGGAGGCGGAGGATGAGCTGGGCCGCCGTCTCGAGCGTGATCTCCTCCTCGTCGGGCAGCGCGTACAGCTCCGCCAGAAGCGCCGTCAGCTCGCCGTCGGCGCCCTCCTCGCCGAGCAGGTAAGCGCGAGCACGCCGGTGCAACTCGTCGTCGAAGTGCTCCGGCCCGAGCGTCTCGAGCTCCGGCAGCAACGACTCGTGAGCCGCCACGCCTGCGAGGGCGCTGCGCTCGAGCCGCTGGCCTGCCTCGAGGAGCCGCGGCGAGACGACGCCGGCGGTTCGCGCGCTGCCGCGGGCTGGCGCGAGACCCGCCTGCGTCTCGGGCGGCAGGTCGAGGAGGTCGGCGGCGACCCGGATCGCCTCGACGTGCTCGGGCGAGTCGGGCAGCGAGGTCAGGAAGGCGCGGATCGCCGCGAAGGCGGCCTGCGGGTCGGTCGCACGCGCGTGCTCGAGCCGGACCCGGTGCACGGGGTAGCTGACCGGCTTTGCCAGCCGCTCCTGGAAGGCGGCCGGGTCGTCCGCCGGATCCGTGCCGGGCGGCAGCGGCACGACGCGGACCGTGAAGCCGTCGCGCACGGCGAGCTCCATCCCCCGCAGCGTCGCGTCCTGCCCGGCGGCGTCGGCGTCGAAGCAGAGAAAGAGCCGCTTCGTCAGGCGGGCGAGCTCGCGCAGCTGCGCCTCGGTCAGCGCCGTCCCCATCGAGGCGACAACTGGAGCGAATCCCGCCTGGCGCAGCGCCAGCACGTCCGTGTTCCCCTCGACCACGACCGCCCTGTCCTCCCGGGCGATCGCCTGGCGCGCCGTGTCGAGACCGTAGAGGAGGTCGCCCTTGCGGAACAGCTCGCCCTCCGGTGAGTTGACGTACTTCGGAGGCAGCGGATCGTCGTCGTGGAGCTTCCGCGCCTGGAAGCCGCGCACCCGGCCGCGCGCGTCGGCGAGCGGGAAGACGATCCGACGCTGGAAGTAGTCGTTGCCGCGACTGTTCGCGAGCCCGACGGCGCGCAGCTCGTCCAGGGTGTAGTCCTCCTGCGCGGCGCGGGACGCAAGCCGTGCGGCACCCGGCGCGTAGCCGAGCCGGAACTCGCGGCAGACCTCCTCGCCTAGCCCCCGCGAGGCGAGGTACTCCCGCGCCGTCGCGCCGAGCTCGGAGTCCCAGAGCACGCGCGAGTAGAACTCGGCCGCCCGCTCGAGCAGCGCGCGCAACCGGTCGTCCCGGCGCCGCTTCTGCTCCTGCTCGGGCGAGGCCTCCTCGTACTCGAGCTCGACGCCGAAGCGGCGCGCGAGCAGCTCGATCGCGCCGACGAAGTCGATGTTCTCGGTCTTCTCGACGAAGGTGATCGCGTCGCCGCCCTCGCCGCAGCCGAAGCACTTGAACGTGCCGCGCGCGGGCGAGACGGTGAAGCTCGGCGTCTTCTCCTGGTGGAAGGGACAGAGCCCCTTGTACGTACTACCCGCCTTGCGGAGGCGAACGACGTCCTCGACGAGGGGGAGGATCTCCATCGCCGCCTTGACGCGCTCGACCGACTCGTCCTTGATCCGCGCCATCAGTCGAGCTCGGCTGCGTACGAGAGGGCAAAGCGGTCGGTCATGCCGGCGAGGTAGTCGGTCGCGTCCTCGACATCCATCCCGCGCTCGTCGACGAGCTGCGCGAAGATCCGCCGCACGGCCTGCTCGGCCGGGGCGTGATCCTGGGCCAGATAGACGCGGTCGAACATGAACGCGCGCAGGGCCAGCATCGCCTCGCCGATCTCCTCGCTCTGGACGATGTCGCCGGCGCGCGCCGAGCTCTCGACCACGTCGTGGACGAGGGTGTCGATGCGGCGCGACCCCGTCTCGCCGAGCAGCTCGATCGACTCGGCAGGCAGGTCGCCGGGCTCCAGGTGTCCTGCGCGGAGCGCGTCGTCGATGTCGTGGTTGATGTACGCAAAGCGGTCGACGAGCCTGACGATCCGGCCCTCGAGCGTCTCGGGCTCGTCCGGGCCGGTGTGCTTGAGGATGCCGTCCCGGACCTCCCAGGTCAGGTTCAGGCCTCGCCCGCCGCGCTCGAGCCGCTCCACGACGCGCAGCGAGTGCTCGTTGTGACGGAAGCCGTCGAGGCCGCGCTGCCGCAGGAGCCCGTCGAGCGCCTGCTCTCCCGCATGGCCGAACGGCGGATGACCGACATCGTGACCGACCGCGATCGCCTCGGTCAGGTCCTCGTTCAGGCGCAGTGCGCGCGCGACTCCGCGCGCGATGCCGGCCGCCTCCAGCGTGTGCGTCAGCCGGGTGCGAAAGTGGTCGCCCTCCGGGTCGACGAAGACCTGCGTCTTGTGCCGGAGCCGGCGGAAGGCCTTCGAGTGGACGATCCGGTCGCGATCGCGCTGGAACGGCGTCCGGAGGCGGCACTCCTCCTCGGGCGCCTCGCGCCCGCGCGTCTCGTACGAGCGCACGGCGAGCGGCGAGAGCCACTGCTCCTCGTGCTCGCGAACCGCGTCCGCGAAGCCGTCGGCGACCTTTCCGGCGATCTCTGCCATGGTCAGGCCAATCTAGCCCGGTTCCCGGAAGGCGGGAAGTGGCCCGAACGTCGATACTTGCGCCGATGCGCCTGCGCCGCCGCACGGCCGACCTACCCGTCGTCGTCTGCGGCTCCGGCAGCCGCGGCCTCGGCGCGGCGATCTGCGGCGAGCTGGGCGTCCAGCCCGCCGCGGCGGAGACGATCCGCTTCGGCGAGGGAACGATCTTCGTCCGGCTGCTCGAGAACGTCCGCGGCCGCGACGTCTACGTCGTCCAGTCGACGATCTACCCCGCCAACGACAACGTTGTCGAGCTGCTCTTCTGGCTGGACGCCTGCCGGCGGGCGAGCGCCGCCTCCGTGACCGCTGTCGTGCCCTATTTCAGCTACGGCAAGGGCGACAAGAAAGACGAGCCGCGTGTCTCGATCCGGGCGCGCGTAATCGCCGATGCGATCGAGGTCGCCGGCGCCGACCGCGTCGTGACCATGGACCTGCACGCGCCGCAGATCCAGGGCTTCTTCCGCGCGCCGGTGGACGACCTCTACGCGATGCCGATCCTCGTCGAGGCGATCCGCCGCACCGGCGTGACCGACCCGGTCGTCGTCTCCCCGGACTCCGGCTACGCGAAGGTCGCGCGCCGCTTCGCACGCAGGCTCGGCGGCGGGCTCGCGCTCGCGGACAAGACGCGCCGCGGACACGACGAGGAGGCGGAGGTGTTCGGCCTGCTCGGCGACGTCTCTGGAAGGGACGCCGTCCTCGTCGACGACTTCGTCGCGTCGGGAGGGACGCTCGTCGAGGCGGCCGAGCGGCTCGTCGAGCGAGGCGCGCGCTCCGTGATCGCCGCGGCGACCCACGGGCTCTTCTCCGGCGACGCCGCCGCGAAGCTCGCGGCGAGCCCGATCCAGCGCGTGATCGTGACCGACTCGGTGGAGAACCACCCGAATCCGCTCGGCGACAAGGTCGAGGTCGTCTCGGTGGCGGGCCTCTTCGCGGAGGCGATCAAGCGCATCCACGGCCGCGAGAGCATCAGCGTCCTCTTCCGTGACGGCTGAGAACGTCAGCGGCCCTGGGCGCGCAGCCACTCGACCGCGAAATCGACGGCTGCGCGCTGGGAGAAGAGGCGCGCCTCGGCCGAGCCGACCGCCGCGCGGCTCACCGGGTTCTCGCGTTCGAAATCGGCTCCGAGCTCGTCGAAGACGTCGGCTCGCAGGTCGATGTCCTCGAACCAGGCCCACGTGCGCCGGCCGTCCTGCGTGACGGGTGCGCCGAGCCGGGCGGCCGGCGCGTTGCCGGTCCGATACTCGGCGAGGTGGAACGAGGTACAGCTGTCGTAGCCGGCCCCGAGCAGCAGCACCTGCGCATCGCGTTCGTACAGCCGCGCGAGCGGCGACTCCTCGCCGAGCGAGTTCTCGAGCCGATGCCCACGGGTGACGGCTTCCGCCTCGCGGCCCCACGCGGCGAACGAGACCTGGGGATGGTCGCTGCGCAGGACGCCCGGCCAGGTGCGGAAGAGCTCGGCGACCCGGCCGATGGCGCGCGTGGGCGTCCGGCGCGGGTCGAACGCTGGCAGCTCGGCCCGGATCGTCTCCACCCACTCCACGGGCACCGGTGGGTTCCGCCACTCGGCCGGATCCGAGAGGTCGCCGCTGTGCGCGGGCATCACGACCGTTCCCTCGGGGCCGGCCACGTCGAGCAGCGCCTGGATCACCGCCACGGCTCCGCCGGCGACCCAGCCGAGCGACGACAGCGAGGAGTGGACGAGGACGATCGCGCCGTCCTGCAGCCCGAGCCGGCGCAGATCCGCCGTCAGCGTGCGGACGGTGCGAGGCCCGTCGGCACGGGCTACGGCGTCGCCCTCGCTCACGACTCAGATGATGATCGGCACGGTGCCGCCGTCGGCGCTCCACGCCGCGCCGGTGACGTAGCTCGCGAGCGGCGAGCAGAGAAAGACGACCACGGCGGCGATCTCCCCGGGCTGCGCGAGCCGCCCGAGGGGCCGGCCGGCTGCGACCTTCGCGAGCACCTCGTCCCGCTCTCCCTGCTGGTCTGCGAGACCGCCCTCGCCCAGCCACGCGTCCGTCGCGGTGGGACCGGGCGTGACGGCGTTGCAGCGAATCCCGTCCTGCGCGTGCAGGTCGGCGACGAGCCGTGAGAAGGAGAGGAGCGCGGCCTTCATCACCGAGTAGTCCGGCATCCCCGTCGAGGGGCGCTTCGCGGCGGTCGATGAGACGTTGACGATCGTCCCGGCCCCGCGCTCGCGCATCCCGGGCAGCGCCGCCCTTGTCGCCCGCACGGCGCTCATGAGGTTGATCTCGAACGACGCCTGCCAGACGTCGTCGGTCACGTCCTCCAGCTTCCGGATCTCGCTGTAGCCGACGTTGTTGACGAGAACCTCGAGCCGGCCGTGCCGCTCGACCGTCTCCCCCACCACGCGCTCCGGCTCGCCCGGCTGCGAGAGGTCGGCGCGGATGTCGCCGCCGCTGCGGCCGGTCGTGACGACGGTCGCGCCCTCGGCGCGGAGGAGCTTCGCGGTCTCGAGGCCGATCCCGCCGGTCGAGCCGGTGACGAGACAAACCTTGTCGGCGAGTCCGAGCTCCATGGCTGGCTAGCGTAAACAGTCGTGACCACGCTCCTGCTCGTTCGGCACGGAGAGACCGACTGGAACGCCGTCGGGCGGCTGCAGGGGCACACCGACCGTCCCCTCAGCGACTACGGCCGCCGGCAGGCGAGGCAGCTCGCCGACGAGCTCGCGGTGGAGGAGCTCGAGGCGATCTACGCGAGCGACCTGGCCCGGGCGCGCGAGACGGCGGAGATTTCCGGGAAGCGGCTCTGCCTCCCGGTCGTGCTCGACCCAGACCTGCGCGAGAAGGACTGGGGAACCTGGGAGGGGTTGACGCCGGTCGAGCGCGACCGCGTGGAGTTCGTCGGTGAATCGACGGAGGCGCACCAGGAGCGGATGCTGCGCGCACTCCGGCGAATCGCGGAACGGCATCCCGGCGGCCGTGTCCTCGTCGTGACTCACGGCGGCTCGATGCGCCGGGTCCAGACCGCCGCGCTCGGAATGGCGATGCCCGTGGTCGAGAACTGCGGACGCTGGCTGTGCGCGTGGGAGAACGGCTCTTTCCGGGCACTAGACTGAGCCCCGGTGGAGGACTACACGAGCAAGTACAAGGGGGAGCAGGTCGAGGTCGCGCTCTTCGGCGGCGAGTACCAGGAAGGCGTCCTGACCGCGTACTGCTACGTCGACGAGGTGGCGCATATCGAGCTCAACGGGCACATCCTCGTCCCGCTCCAGAACATCGCCTCGCTGCATTGCTCCAGCCGTTGCGACGCGCCGCAGAACGAGGATTGGCCGCCGCGCGGCCTGCTCGAGGACGACGGACAGGAAGACGGCGGCGAAGACCGCTAGGGCGCGTGTTCCTCGCCGCCCGTAACATCGTCAAGTCGTGGCTGCTCGTGCTGGCCCTGGTCGCCCTCTTCGGCCTCGTCGGCTGGGTGCTCGGAGGCGTGCAGGGCCTCTCGATCTTCGTCTTCTGCGCCCTTCTTCTCGCCGCAGGCGTCTACTGGACGTTCGACCGAGTCGTGCTGGGGATGATCGGGGCGCGCGAGCTGCCCCTAGCCGAGGCGCCCCTGCTCCATTCGACGGTCGAGCGGCTCGCCGCCCGCGCGGGGATCGCGAAGCCGCGGCTCTATCTGATCCCGGACGGGCTGCCGATCGCGGCCGCGACCGGCCGCGGGATTCGCAGCTCTGCGCTCGCCGTGAGCACGGGCTGCGTCGCGGCCTGCCCGCCGGCCGAGCTCGAGGGGGTCATCGCACACGAGATGGCGCACGTCCGGCTCCACGACGTGCAGGTGCAGACGGCGGCCGCGGTCGCGGCGGCCGTGCTGCTCGAGACGAGCCGTAT